>NZ_CALLJH010000043.1:0-22999 GCF_938091255.1 uncultured Chloroflexus sp. | reverse complement strand
TCATCTTCTTGTCTCTCATCCCCTCACCTCCACCCACACCTTCGGCCCCGGCCGGAGCGTTGCTTTGGGCTGTGGTTGCACTGGGTAGCCGGGTACTGCACTGATCTGGAAGCGTTGCAAGATCATTGGCAGCACGATCTGCATTTCCGTGAGCGCGAAGTTGTTACCGATACACTGGCGTGGACCGCTGAGGAATGGAATATACGCGAATTTGTGGCGCGATTCTGCCTCTTCGCGACGGAATCGCTCAGGATCGAAGCTCTCGGCGTTGGGCCAGAAGGCCGGATGACGATGGGTGACATACGGGCTGAGAGCGACTGTTGCACCAGCGGGTAATTGGTAATTACCCAATGTGTCGGGATTGATTAGCACGCGCGTCAAGATCCACGTTGGTGGATAGAGACGTAGGGTCTCGTCAATCACCATGCGGTTGTACGGTAGCCGTGGCAGATCGTTCGGCGTTGGGTTGCGACCGCCGAGGACGCTGGCGTATTCAGAGCGTAGTTTTCGTTCGGTGTCGCCGTGATGGGTGAGCAGGTGGATGATCCATGATAATGTGCCGGCAGTGGTTTCGTGACCGGCGAGAAAGATGGTCATCACTTCGTCACGAATCTGTTTGGGTGACATCTGTTCGCCGGTATCAGCATCACGTGCTGTTACCAGCATCTCAAGTAGGTCGTCGTGTTCGCCCGGCCGCTGGCGACGCTCGTTAATTAACCGGTAGACGGTGCGTTCGAGTAGTTCGAGGTTGCGGCGGTAGGCAAGGTTGCCGGGCGTTGGCCAACTGCGCGGCGGCTGGAAGATGCGAAATTGTTGGCCAGCAACCCAGTTGAGCGAGTCGTTGAATGCTTTGCCGATGGTATGCGCTTCAGCGTCGCTCAGCGAGGTACCAAACATGGTTCGCACGATGATCTGCTGGGTGAGCAGCATCATCTCTTCTTGCACTTCAAACGGGCGATGGCTGCGGGCATACCCTTCCCAGCGTGCGAGCATGCGTTCGGTCTCTTCGACCATCACGTCAGCCATGCGGGTAATGCGTTGATGGTGAAAGGCGGGTTGCATCAATCGGCGTTGCCGCAGCCAATACTCGCCGTTGCTCGTCACAAGGCCTTGCCCGAGAATCTCGTCCATTGTCGGGTAGCGCTTGATGTAGTTTTTCCAGTTCTCTTGAGTGATCCGCTTGACCATGTCGGGGTGGGTAGCCAAATACATCGTGTGCTTACCCAGTGGAAGCTGGACAAGATCGCCGTAATGGCGTTGGAGCCGGACCATGAATTCGAGTGGATCGTTGAGGAGGCGATTGCCAACGCCAAGGACTGGCAGGCCGCGCGGCCCCGGAATGGCATTCGTGAGTGCTGGCATAAGCGCTTACCTTGTCGGAGACAACGACCGGAAATAGCATACCACAAAGCCGATGATACGACAAGCAGTCGGGTGTGGGACCATCCTGTCTCTCTCAGGGAGGCATAGGCTTGTGTCGTCTACTGAGAGGGCGGGGATTGTTCACAAAAACTGCCCGAAGATGTGCTTGAGCCGTTCAATATCGGCAACATGTTCTTGCAATATCTGATACACGATGTCGCGGTCTATCCAAAGTACTCGTGGACAAGAATGTTGCGAAAGCCGATCATCCGATCCAGAATTGTTCGGCGCCTTCATCAATATACCCTGCTTCGCGCAGACGGTGCGGCACATCACTGTACCAGTCAACCGTGCCCAATTGGCGACCGGCGATAATGTGGTTGCCCACATCGGTGAGTGCTTCAATTGCAAGTTGCAAGAAACGCTCGGCGCTGCCGTATCGTTCAGAATTGGCAATGAATTCCTCACGTGAATACGTTTGCATGCCGCGCAGAATGTGTACGTATTCGTCAACTTTTTCAAGCCGTTTCTGAAGTATTTCGGGTCTGATCATACTGCATCCTTGCTTTATACGCCTGTCGTTGCAGATCAAGATAGGGACGAAAATCGAAAAAATTGGCGCATAACGAGTGAAAAAATGTTCCGTGATCAAAGTCGGTCGTCTGATAGATAAGCTTATTGTGACGGAGAACCTCGTGTTTGAGGATGATGTTGGCAGTATTCAGTATCACTATATCGACGTTGCAGAAGCCGGATTCGGCCAATGCAGCAAGCAGGTCGAGTTTGGCAAAGCTGTGGGCATCGGGTCGGAGGACAAGGGCGAGATCGAGATCGCTTTCGGCATGCATTGTGCCAGTCGCTACCGAACCAAACAGGTAGACAGCCTAGATATCAGGAAGGCGTGTAAATATCTCGTTGAGATGGTCAAGATTGGGGTGAGGAGAGGGAATCATGGTACATGCGAATGGTATCAATGTGCGCTTTATGCAAAACAGGATAGCATGATTATGGTCATCAAGCAGGTGTCGCTACGAGCGATTCGCTTCTATCGACACTGCGTGCCTGCGCATTGACTAGGAGTGGTTCGGTCATTGCAAGGGGCGGGCGGGAAATGCACCGCGCTGCTGCCCGCAATTGACGCAATTGCCCGTAAGCACGGAAATGATGACTCATTGACGACACGCTGGTCGCAGGTGGGCAAAGTTACGTAAGGGCGAATCGCCGGGTTACCCTTGCTCTGGGGCTTGCACCCCTTGCTATGACGGAAGTTTCCTCTCTCCAGCGTGGGCAAGGGCTGGGGCGAAGGATGCACTAGCGCTTATCCCCCCTCTCCCCACTGGGGCGCGGGTTGAGGCGAGGGGTGGATGTGAAGCCCGTCCCGCCGCTGCAAGCCATCCACTCCGTAGGGCGCGTAAGGCGGAATAAATTCCGCCCTACACTCCCCTCTCCTCGCAGAGGCGCGGACTGGGGTGAGGAGCATTCATCGCGTTCATTAGGCGATCTGTGTGCCCGTCATCCCATTTGGCGCTGACAGTGGGTATTATGGAGGGCCAGTTGCCATTCATTCTTCGACCTTGACGGATAGGATGCTTTCGGCTAGGATCGAACTAATCCGATGGTTGACTATGGCGTTCGCGGGGAACGTCACCCACCGATTTGAGGCTGGCATGGGCGTATCGCTCAATCAAACGATTTTTCGCGCGTATGACATTCGCGGCATCGTCGGGGTTGATCTCGACGAAGGGATTTATGAGTTGCTCGGGCGGGCGGCGGGCACCCTGTTTCGCAATGAGGGTCGCCGGCGCATTGTCGTGGCCCGCGATGCGCGGCTAAGTTCACCCCGGTTTCAAGCAGCGTTGATTGCCGGTTTGTGTGCCACCGGTATGGATGTGCTCGATATTGGCATGGTGGCGACGCCGGTGATGTATTTTGCGGTTGAGGCATTGGGTGCCGATGCCGGAGCGATTGTGTCGGCGAGCCACAACCCGCCGGAATTCAATGGTCTCAAGCTGCGCCGCGCCGAACCGCGCTTTGGCTCCGAGCCGTTGCCTTCAGAGGCGATTCAGGAGGTAGGTGCGATCGCGGCGAGCGGTAACTTTGCGCAAGGCAACGGTAGCTACGAGCAGGTTGATGTTGGCCCGGCCTACATCGAGTCAGCACGGCGCTGGATCGATGTCAGTGGCCGACGACCACGAGTCGTGCTCGACGGTGGGAATGGTGTGGCCGGCCCGCTAGCCATGGCAATGTACGAAGCGCTCGGTATCGAGGTGATCCCGCTCTTTATCGAGCCAGATGGCACCTTCCCCAACCACCATCCCGATCCGCTGAAAATTGAGAACTTGCGCGATTTGCAGGCGGCGGTGCGCGAGCATCGCGCTGATCTCGGCATTGCGCTCGATGGCGATGGTGACCGGCTGGGGGTGGTGGATGAGGCGGGCGAGGTGGTGTTCGCCGATCGCTACCTAATCGCGCTGGCCAAGGTCATGCTGGCGAAGCGCAAAGGGCCGGTCGTGTTTGATGTGAAGTGCAGTGCCGTCTTGCCGCAGGCAATCCGTGAACTGGGCGGTGAGCCGGTGATGTGGAAGACCGGCTACACGAGCCTGTCGGCCAAGATGCGTGAAGTTGATGCGGTGTTAGGTGGCGAGCTGAGCGGCCATACCATCTTTCCCTTCCCCGGGCGCTATTTTGATGATGGGGCGTTTGCGGGGGTCATGTTGTTGCATACTCTCGGCGAGTTGGGGCAGACCCTGCGCGAGGCGCTGGCGCCCTACCCGCTGTTACCGTCGATCGATGAAGGGCGCATCCCCTTCCCCGAAGAGCACAAGTTCGCCGTGATCGACTTCCTGCGCGAGCGGTTTGCCGGCAAGTACCCGCTGATTGACATCGATGGCGTGCGGGTAGATTTTGGTGATGGCTGGGGGTTGGTGCGGGCTTCAAATACCGAACCGGCCATCACGACGCGCTTCGAGGCGCAGACGTGGGATCGCGTTTGTGCAATCCGCGATGAGATGCTGAGCATCGTTGAGGAGTTTCGCGCACAGGCATGAGTGTGTATCGACGCCCCTTGCTACAGGCGTGGGAGGCAGCTTACACGGCTGAGCTAACTCTCGATCAGTTGCGCCGCCGGGCAGCGACGGTCGGTGCAGCATTGGCTGATCAGCGCGCGCGCTGCTTGATCGCTTTTGATACTCGCTTTCTCGCCAATCTCTTGGCCCAAACATTGGCCCTCGATTTGGCAGCGCAAGGGGTTTCGGTAATGCTCGCCAGCGCGCCAGCACCGCTGCCAGCTCTTCACCACGCGCTTGATCGCAAACAGGCCGATTGTGCGTTGTACGTCTCGGCACGCAACCGACCTTATTATATGGGTGGTTTGATCTTGATCGCCGATGATAAGAGCGGTTTGAGCATTGATCCTTCCCCTGACCCCCTGCCATCGCTTGTGTTTCCGCCCTCCTCGCCACCGCAAGAGACGGTTGATGTGCGCGCGCCCTACCTTGACGCGCTGCGTAATGTCGTTGATCTCGATGCGATCCGCCGGTTACCAATGACCTTCTTCATCGATGCAATGGCCGGCACGACAGCCGGAATGGCGACGGCGCTGCTAGGGGAGGGTGGGCAGACGCGAGCGATTGAGATCAACCGCGATCCTGATCCGCTCTTTGCGCGCGGTGCGCCGCAGCCATTTGAGGCGAGTCTCAACCGGTTACGCAAATTGGTGCGTGAAAGCGATTCGCACCTTGGGTTGGCGCTGTCTGGCGATGGCACCGCATTGGCGGTAGTTGATCCAACCGGCGAGGTGCTTGATCCGTTTGAGGTGAGCCTGTTGCTGGCCGGCCATCTGGCGGCACATCATCGCCAGCGTGGCTTGGTGATGGCGCCGCCGCCGGCACCAAATGGCCCGTTGCGCGCGTATCCCAAACACTTGACGGCATGGCAAGAGGCGACCGGCATGAAGCTGGAATTGGTGAGTGATGGCCTTCACCTTGAACGCCAACCGATTGTGGCGATGACGGCCACTGGTGAAGTGGCACTCAGTCGCTGGAGCGGCTGCCCGGATGGGTTGCTGGCTGGCCTCTTTTTGTGTGAAGCGGTATCGCGCAGTAACGGTGGCCTACGCGCACTCTGCGCAGCACTGCGCGCGCAGTTTAGTGGATAGGGGGCGTGGGGCATTGGGCGGCTGGAACAGCTTGCCGCGCCGGCCAATCTCTGCGCAGGATGCTGATGATAAGCAAGCAAAGATGGCATGAAACAAATTATCAATCGTCTGAGCGCACTGCGCCAATTGCTTCCGTCGCTCTCGCTTACCTTTGCCGGGATCGTGCTGCTGTCGCTTGGTGTGGCTTATCTCTTCATTCACGCCTATCGCACGGTTGAAGGGCTGCCGGAAGTGGTGTGGTGGCTCACCCTGCAATTTCTCCCCCGGCCATTGCGTGGCTTCTTGCTACTCAGTGTCGGTCTACTTGTCTTGGCAGGTGGCATCTGGCAACTCAGCGGTGTGGTGGTCATTCCCCGTCCAAGCCAATTACCCGTCGATGGTGAGCTGGTGTTAGGCTACGACCGCGCCAAACGACCGCGCCGGATTGCGGTGATTTCGGGTGGCGCCGGCATGCTCGTGTTATCGAGTCTGAGCGATCAGGTTGATCGAATGACCTGCATTGTGCCGGTGACTGATCCGGTCGAGTATTACTACCGGGCATCGGGGTTGCTTAATCAACCAAATGTCTATTACGTGGTGCCAACGCCGATACCGCTCGAAGTCGTTGCCGAACTGGATGACGGCACGTTGATCGATGTGCGGCATATCCATTTGCATCCCGAATTAGCCCAGCGGCGGGTGCAACACCTGCGCCTGACCCAAGCCGATCCGCCGCCGCTGACGCGGGTGGCGATCGAATCGCTGCACGAGGCGGATGCTATCGTGTTAGGGCCGGGCAGCCTGTTCGAGAGCATTCTGCCCAACTTTTTGTTAGCTGAGTTTGCTGAGGCAGTGCGAATGAGCGCCGCGAAAAAGATTTTCGTCTGTAATCTGATGACCGAGCCGGGTCGCACCACCGGCTTTCGCGTTGCCGACCATATTCGTGCCATCAAAGAATACGCTGGCTTCACCCCGGATTATGTGCTCGTTAATGCACAGCGGATCGATCCGGAAACAACGCGCATTTATGCTGCCGCGAACCAGACGCCGGTCTACCTCGATCCGGGAGATTACGAAGAGCTGGCGGCCCTGCCCGGCGATACGCGCGGCCAGCGCGGCGTGATTATCGAGGGCAGCCTAGTGATCGAGACCGATCTCGCCGCGGCGGTGATCCAATACACGACCTCGCTCGATAATCCGCAGCAGAGCCGGGCAGTGCGGGTGTTGCGCCACGATGGCCAGAAGCTGGCCGCGGCGCTGCTTGAATTGCTGCGCCGCGTGTGACTCCGCTTCATCTTGCGTTCAACGTACCAACTCAATCGGTGGCAATACGCCGCCGCCAGAGCGGTTCGCCAACCGCCTGCTCGTGCGGTTTCGGTTCGATCATCGGCGCGGGTGAAGGTCGTTTGAAGGTTGGCACGATCCGGTGCAGCGTGCGCAACAAGATCGCGGTATCGTCGCGGAATGCCGCCATCTCGAGGATCCGGATCTGATCGGCTAGTGCGTGTGGTATGAACTGGGAAGCGTTGCGCGCGATCAAGATTTTAGCGTGGCTGGTGCGCTCGTATTCTTCCCCTTCGAGGAATAACTCTTCGTAGAGCTTCTCGCCGGGGCGCAGACCGGTAAAGACGATATCGATATCACGCCCGACGCGTAAGCCAGAGAGCTCGATCATGTCGCGGGCGAGATCGACGATCCGGATCGGTTCCCCCATATCAAGCACAAACACTTCACCGCCTTGACCAAGCACTGACGCCTGCAAGGTCAACTGCACCGCTTCAGGGATGGTCATAAAAAACCGCCGCATCTCAGGATGAGTCACCGTCACCGGCCCGCCGGCGGCGATCTGCTGCTTGAAGGTGAAGAGTACCGAACCGCGCGAGCCAAGCACGTTGCCGAAGCGTACCACCACATACGCGCGCCCGCTTTGGCGGGCAGCCTCGTGAACCAGCAACTCGGCCACCCGCTTGGTTGCCCCCATTACATTGGTTGGGTTAACCGCCTTGTCGCTGGAGATCATCACGAAATGGCTGACATTCACCTGTATCGCGGCGCTGAGCAAATTGCGGGTGCCGAGGATGTTGTTAGTGACAGCTTCCGAAGGATTCTGTTCCATCAGGGGAACGTGTTTGTGGGCCGCAGCGTGGAAGACGATTTCCGGGCGGTATTGCTCGAAAATGTACATGATCCGTTCTGCAAAGCGAATATCGGCAATGACGGTGGCGATGTTGGTAGTGGGGGGCGCAATCCGGCGCAGCTCTTGCTCGATGGTAAAGATCGAGTTCTCGCCGTGACCGAGAATGATCAGCTCTGCTGGTTGGGCGCGCAGAATTTGCCGGCAGAGTTCTGATCCGATTGAACCGCCGCCGCCGGTGACCATCACGCGCTTGCCTTGCAACAGGTTATGTACGGCGGCAATATCGGTCTGCACCGGTGCCCGGCGCAAGAGATCCTCGATTTGCACATTGCGCAATTGGTTGACGCTCACCTTGCCATCAAGCAGCTCGTAGAGGCCGGGCATGATTTTGGTCTTGACATTGGTGCGCTCGCAGAGTTCGACAATGCTGCGAATGTCTTTGCCGGCAGCCGATGGCATAGCAATGATGACGCAGCGGGCATCATATTCATGGACAAGCCGGGGAATGTCGAACCGGTTGCCCAATACCGGCGCACCATAGATGTGCATCCCGTGCTTGAGCGGGTCATCGTCAAGAAAGCCGACGACTATCATGCCGAGTTGCGGGTTGTCACGCAATTCACGCGCGATCATCGAGCCGGCTGAACCGGCGCCCATAATTAGTACGCGCTGCATCGTTCCGTTGCTGTCGCCTTTACGCTTGCGCTTGAGGGTATTGTGGTGCCAGAGCAAGCGGGCGAGCAGGCGCGGCCCAATGGTTGCTGTTAGTCCGAAGAAGAAGAAAATGATGGGCACTGAACGGGGTACAAGAGTAAGCGGTGTGATGCTAGCCACCACAAACGCAACCGGCGTGGCGATGATCATCGCCAGCGATACGGCTGCAATCAGCATTAACAATTCATCGATTGAAGCGTAGCGCCAATACCGCGAATAGATGCCTAATCGCTGGAAGAGCACGATGTGAACGGGCGTTGTGATCACGGCCAAGACGAACCAGCCGGCTAGGGCGGTGCCTGCGGGCAAGTCGTCGAGCCGCACCCAAAAGCTCAGGTATGCCGCTAGTGGCAACAAAACTATGTCGAGCAAGAACAAATAACGATTGCGGAGGGGGGAAGCAGGTATGAGCTTCAAGCCGGACTCCTTTCCTGTCGCTGCTTGGTCGGCAGTGCGGCGCGTATGGTGAGGAGGCTAGCGGGAATAACGCTACGCTTAAGCTGTTAGGTGACGGCTTCATGCTACCGGCGGTAGGTGAACAATTAATGTGTACCGCTGCCAACCAGATAACAATCTTGTTAGAACAGCGCTGATACTTTTATCCCGTGAGCGCGGCTCGTAAATGATGAACCACCTCGGTGACTTGTTCTTCGCGCATGACACTAGAAAAAGGCAGCGCCAACGATATGGCGCCAAGCCGTTCTGTCACTGGAAAATCGCCTTGCTCGTATCCAAAAAGCTCACGGTAAAAGGGTTGCAGATGAATCGGCGTGAAATAGGGCCGGCAGGGGATGCCGGCTGCGGCTAGCCGCTGCATCACTGTATTGCGATCTGCCGGCGGCAGAATCCGCACCACGTAGACAAACCAGCTCATCCGGGTGGTGTGCGGGCTGAGCTGAGGCCGCTCGACCAGCTCTAGATCGGCCAGTTGTTCGTGATACCACGCGGCCACTTGCGCCCGCCGGGCAATCAGTTCTTCGATCCGTTGCAGTTGGGCAACTCCCAGCGCCGCACTGAGTTCGTCGAGCCGGTAGTTGTAGCCGAGGCGGGTGTGGTTGAGCCATGCATCAAAGACATCGCGCCCCTGATTGCGCAGCGAGCGAAATAGGGTAGCCCAGTCGTCGTGTCGGGTGACGATCATGCCGCCTTCGCCAGTCGTCATTTGTTTGTTGGGATAAAAGGCAAAGACCGCCGCGTCGCCGAGCGTGCCGGCCATCTGCCCCTTGTAAGTTGAACCGATTGCCTCGCAAGCGTCTTCAATCACGCGCAGACCGTACTCGGCAGCGACGGCGTTGATGGGATCCATATCAGCCGGTTGGCCGAAGGCGTGGACGGGCATAATTGCTTTGAGCGTGCCGATCGGGCCATAGCGGCGGGGGAGCCAGCGCGCAGCCGCGGCGCCACCGCGCACGAGATCGGCTACTGCTTCAGCAACGAGATGTGGATCAATATTGCCGGTGGCCGGATCAACATCAACGAAGACCGGTAACGCCCGTTCGTAGAGAATGCTGTTGGCTGAAGCGATGAACGAGAAGGGGGTGGTAATCACCAGATCGCCATCGCGCGCGCCGGTGGCGATGCAACAGAGGTGTAGCCCGCTGGTGCCGGAATTGACCCCGACGGCATGGGGGAGGCCAACGTACTGGGCCATAGCTTGCTCGAAGGCGACGATCTGCGGCCCAATGCTGAGATAGCTGGTCTGCAAGACCTGATTGACGGCGGCGATTTCGGCTGCGGTGATGTCGGGCGATGACATAGGAATGGGCACGAAAGTCCTCCTACTATGGAACGCAAAGACGCAAAGGCGAATGACGAATAATCTGGTATGATGCCGGCAATAGACAGCTTGCGCGATCCCTTGCGTCGTTATAGTAAGGTTCATTCCCCAATGGCCCGTTCGCGGAATGGTCGCGCCGGTACGCCAATTGCGATCATTTCGTTTCCAACATCGCGTTGTACCAACGCGCCGGCGCCAACGACACTCCATGCCCCTACTCGACGCTGCGGCATCACGATGGCACCGATCCCGATCAGCGTCCCTGCGCCGATGACAACTTGGCCGCCGGTATGGACGCCGGGGGCGATATGGGCATGATCGCCAATCTGGTTGTGGTGATCAATGGTGCAACCAGTATTGAGGATGACATTGGCGCCGATGACGCTGCCGGGATTGATGATAGCGCCGGCGCAAATCATTGTGCCGGGGCCGATGGTGACACTGGCAGCGATGATTGCCGAGGGATGGATGGCGCTGACCAACTGTTCGCCGCGCGCCGTCAATTCGGCGAAGAGGCGCGCACGCGTGCGGTTGTCGCCAATTGCGATCACAATACCGTCGTGCGGGATGCTAGCCAACGCTGCAACCGGCCCGAACACCGGTAACCCTAGCGCTTGTTCCCCATACCGGCGCGGGTTGTCGTCGAGGTAGCCGATCGGTTGGCAATCACCGCCATTGGCTGCCGCCTGCAACAAGATATCAGCCACAACCTGTCCATGCCCGCCGGCGCCAATGATTAAGATGCGTTGAGCCATAGCACTATCATTTCTTATTGAGGGTATCGCTGTCCATGACTCGCTACTTTTTAAGTCGTATCCTAGGGCCTTGGCGTTATGGGGCAGTCTGGTGCGGATAGAGCGTGGGCGTTCGCCTGCCGCGCTGAGCCAAGGCGGGTCTGCGGCCCGTTCCGTCTTAATTACTACTGGCTGCTTGTGGCTGCGCGGGTGGTAATGGCGGCGTTCCCATAAACTCTTCGGTAGTAGCGTGGCCCGGCTGGCTAATCCCTTCGCGCTTGAACACCTTCCAGAGCGTCAGCGCGAGGATTTGTATGTCAAGCCATAGTGATACCTGATCAACGTATTGCACATCGTAAGCAAACTTCTCTTCCCACGAGAGGGCATTGCGCCCGTTGATCTGTGCCAGACCGGTGATGCCCGGCAAGACCTCGTGCCGGCGTCGCTGCTGGGGGGTGTAGCGTGCGAGGTACTGCATCAACAGCGGGCGTGGTCCGACCAGACTCATCTCGCCGCGCAGCACGCAGAACAGTTCGGGCAGTTCGTCGAGGCTGGTGCTGCGCAAAAACCGGCCAAACGGTGTTAACCGTTGTTCGTCGGGCAAGAGCCGGCCCTGTGCGTCGCGGGCATCGGTCATAGTGCGGAACTTGAGCATCGTAAATGGCCGGCCATGCAAACCGGGCCGGCGCTGGCGAAAGATTACGCCACGACCGAGTTTGAGCCGCACCAGCAAGGCAATCACGGCCATCACTGGCGCTAAGATGATCAGCGCCGGTATCACAATGATCAGATCGAGCAACCGCTTGCCGTAACGGCGATACATACACAACTCCGTCACGATGCTAATTGGAATGGCCCTATCGTAGCGCGACCAGATGTCAGTCGGATGAAAGACAGCGCTGGGTGAAGTGACTCTCTGTATAACGACGAAAGTTGCCACATGTTGCCTGAGATATGGTACGCTGATGGCAAGAGGGAGGCGTTTGCGGATACACAAACACTGGTTGCGAGGGCACAATTGCTTGCCAACCATGCTAACCAAGAGGGTCAAACCTATGCCACATCGTCTGTTCCCCCTGCTCGTCATTAGCTTAATCGCCGCTCTGGCGCTAAGTTCATCGCCTGCTCCCAGTCTGGCCGCTCCTGACCAACCACCCCGTCTCACCACGTTTGGGATGAATACCTACTTCAGCGGCTTGGAACGGTTGCCGCAGAACCGCAATGATGATCTGGCGGCGCTGGTCAATGCCACCCGCGAACTCGGCGCTGAGTGGGTGAGGGAAGAGATCAGTTGGGCTAATCTCGAACCGAGTAAGGGCAACTTTACATGGGGCTTGATGGATACCGCGTTGGCGCAGGCGGCGAATGGCGGGTTCGGCATTATCGGAATGCTGCTGACCACGCCGGAGTGGGCGCGGGTCGCTGATTGCGCCAGCCGAATCACGCGCAACAATGGTTCGCTCAACTACTGGTGCCCGCCGGCTAACCCGCAAGACTTCGCCGATTTTGTTCGCGCGGCGGTCGAACGCTACGATGGCGATGGGATGAACGATGCTCCCGGTTCGCCGCGGGTGGCGGTGTGGCAGATTTGGAATGAACCGAATAACTGGGCGACGTGGCCGGGTGAGGCGAACGAATACGGCGCGTTGCTAGCCGCCGGTTATGCCGCTGCCAAAGCCGCCGACCCGACGGCTATCATCGCTACTGGTGGTGTTTACATTTTTGATGGCGGCACACGCACTGGCGGCAATCGCGACGGGCTCGAATTTCTCGGCGCGGCGTTTGGGGCTGTGCCTGTCGCCCAAACCAGCTTCGATGCGCTGGCGATCCACCCCTATATGCCCGACACCGCTCCGGATCGGGTCGGCCTGTTTGGCTTGGTCTCTCTCTGGGGACGGATTAGCAATGCCCGTGGCTGGCTCGATTCCCGGCGCGGGCCCCATGTGCCGCTCTGGATCAGTGAGCTAGGGTGGTCGACCTGCACGCATGCTTCCGCCGTTTGTCGCAGCGAGCAAGAGCAAGCTGATTTTCTGGTGCGCAGCCACGGTATTGCGCTGGCATTGGGCGTGCAGCATATCAATTGGTTCCAGCTTGAAGATAAGTTTGATAGCCCGCCCAATGATCTGTGGGGTAACATGGCCTTGCTGCGCAATCGGAGCCAAGGCTATGCCCGTAAGCCCGCCGCCAACGCCTACGCCACGCTCACCAACCAGCTTGTAGGGGCGACCTTTGCCGGCTTTGGGCCATTACATAGCTATGTCCATCAGAATAACGCGCTTATCCCCGCTGCTCGCTACCACCTCCGCTTCCAGACCGCGACCGGCGCGCTGGTTGATCTCTTATGGACGACCGGCAGCGCCGAGACGCGCACGATGCCACTTGAGTCCGGTCGCATTGCCCAACTGCTTAGCCGCGACGGGGCGACGCTACCGCTAAGTATCAGTGGCGGGCAGGCCCAGATTCCGCTCAGCGGTACGCCAGTCTATCTGCGTCAAGATACGCCGGCGCAACTGGCGGTTACGCCGGCGAGTGTGACTGTTCCCATGTTGGCGACCGATCCGGCGACGAGCTATGCGCTTGTGGTGCAGAATCTCGGTTCGGCAATCATCAATTGGACAGCGAGCGGCAGCGCGAGCTGGCTTACACTCGAAACGACCAGCGGCAGCGGCCATACCAGTCTGTTGCGCTACCGGATTAACCCATCCGGTCTGACGCCGGGGAATTACTCAACCACGGTCACGGTCAACGCCGGCAGCGCCGGCATACAAAGCGTCCCCATCACCTTACGCGTGGTGACAACGCTCTACCGCGCGTATGCGCCAGTGATCTATCGTTGACGATCCGCGCCGGGTTATGGTAAGATAAGGGCCGTTGCTTATAACCGGTGTAGGTAAAGGAGAGCGCCGTGAGCGCAAAGAAAATGAAAGTATTGCTCGTGCAAGATGTTGAGCATCTGGGCAAAGCGGGCGAAATCAAAGATGTGAGCGGCGGTTTTGGCCGTAACTATCTGCTGCCGAAGGGGTTTGCCGTGCTGGCGACTAAGAGCCAGATCAAACAGGCTGAAGAGCGGTTGGCCGCGCAGCGACGCAGGGCCGAAGCGGCGCGCAAAGAGGCCGAGGCGTTAGCCGCCAAGCTGGCTGAACTGACACTGACCTTTGTGGTCAAGGTCGGCGAGCAAGAGCGACTGTACGGTTCGGTGACCAATGCCGATATTGCCGCCAAGTTGCACGAAGTGGCCGGCATCGAAATCGACCGGCGTAAAATCGCGCTCGAAGATCCGATCAAGCGCACCGGCGAGTATGAGGTTCCGGTCGAACTGGCTAGCGGGGTTTCGGCCATGCTTAAGGTTGTGGTGGTAGGCGAATAACCGCTCGCGCAACGTTTAGCGACATCTCTTGCCAATGTGCCGCAATTCGCGGCACATTGGCGTTTTATCCAGATGATGTGGATAACCGGTGGGCAACGGGGGGAAAATCGTGGAAAAGCGGGAAGATCGCCTCGAACGCAGCGTACCGTTTGATTTGCAGGCCGAGCGGGCAACGCTCGGCTCGATCTTACTGGAACGTGACGCCATCATCGCGGTTGCCGGCTGGCTCCCTTCCGAATATTTCTACCTCGAAAAGCATGCGCTAATCTACGAGGCGATGCTAGCTTGCTACAACCGGCGTGAACCAGCCGATCTGGCAACCGTCGCTGCCGAATTGCGCCGGCGCGGCCAGCTTGAGCTGATCGGCGGCATCACCATGCTGAGCGAGCTGGTCACTGAGGTGCCGACCGCCGTTCACATCGAATACTATGCCCGCATCGTCGAGCGTACCGCCCTATTGCGCCGCCTGATCGAGGCTGGCGGGCGGATCGCAGCGATGGGGTACGACGAAGCGAGCGATCTGGAAGAGACGCTTGATCGGGCCGAAGCCGAGCTGTTCGCTGTCTCGCAACGGCGCAACAATCAAGATTTCGTCCACATTGGCCGTGTGGTCAATACCCTCTTTGCTCAGATCGAGTCGATGCAAGAGCGGCGCGGCGAGGTAATCGGCGTACCGACCGGTTATCACGATCTCGATGAGCTGACCGGCGGCTTGCAGCCGAGCGACCTAATTATTCTCGCCGCCCGGCCCAGCGTCGGCAAGACTTCGCTCGCGCTTTCGCTGGCCTACAACGTCGCCTTTCAAGCCAACGGTACGGTAGCCATCTTTAGTCTTGAAATGAGCCGCGAGCAGTTGGTGCAACGCATGTTGGCTATGCATACCGGCATTGATATGCAACGGCTGCGCACCGGCAATCTGCGCGGCGAAGAGTTAAGTCTGGCGATCGAGGGGTTGGGAGTGCTGTCTGAGCTACCGATCTATATCGAAGATACTCCCGGCCTCAGCATTACCGACGTGCGCGCCCGCGCGCGCCGCCTACACAGCGAAGTAGGCATCACGCTGGTGATGATCGACTACCTGCAACTGATGTCGGGCCGCCGCACCGACAACCGCGTCCAAGAGGTCAGCGACATCAGCCGCGGTCTCAAGGCGCTAGCCCGCGAACTCAACGTGCCGGTGATCGCGCTCTCGCAGCTCTCGCGCGCGGTCGAAGGCCGCCAGAGCCACGTGCCGATGCTCAGCGACCTGCGCGAGTCTGGCTCGATTGAGCAAGATGCCGACATTGTGATGTTCATCTATCGCGAAGAGTTGTACGATAAAGAGACCGACAAGAAGGGGATCGCCGAGATTCATATCGCCAAGCACCGCAACGGCCCGCTTGGTATCATCCCGCTTCGCTTCGAGTCACGCACTACCCGTTTCCAAAACCTTGAACGCTACCACGCGCCAGAGGGGTACTGAGGCGGCGGGTGCCGTTTGTTGCTCTCATCTGCCGTTTGGGCGAAGCGGGTAACGCAATACGCGAGGTTACCGAAAATCTCTATGACGGTGACCGGGGCGCGATTGGGGTGGAGTGCGGTAGTGCAACTGCCGCATTTTAAGCTGGCGGTCGCGCTTTCTACCTTCCCCACTCTTGCCAAAATTGGCCGGATATGGTAGGATAAAGAACGCGAAGGCGGGTAGCTCAATTGGCAGAGCAGTGGCCTCCAAATCCACCGGTTGCAGGTTCAAGTCCTGTCCCGCCTGCCATTTTTTATGCCGGCCAGCCAAGTGGGGGCGTGGCAGAGTCCGGTTGATTGCGTCGGTCTTGAAAACCGAAGGACGTAGCAATACGTCCCGTGGGTTCGAATCCCACCGCCCCCTCCAGTAGTGCTATGGGGAGGTCGCATAGTGGCCTAGTGCGGCGGTTTGCTAAACCGCTAGGGGGGCAACCCCCTCGAGGGTTCGAATCCCTCCCTCCCCGCCAAGATCGCCCGCAGGTGACGCTGCGGGCGATTGCTATTCATCCCTATGCAGTATGTTTCAGAATTGCAACAAAAAAGGTAAACAGGCTTGGCCATTTTCCCTTGATCCAACGCGCGGCATGGTCTAGCATACAACAGAAGCAGCTCGTTTGCCGACCTACAGCCGTGCCAGCCAACCAGCTCAGGCCGACCAGTGTCGGTTGTAGGTGTGCGCGCAATCTGTCAATCACTGCATCACGATAATACGAGCGAGGCAACGATGCCAATCACGGTAGAACACGTCACGCATTTTCTCACGGTGGCGGCGGAGCTGATCCACGCCTACCGCGATGAGCTGACTTCGCTTGATGCTGCAATCGGCGATGCCGATCACGGCGCGAACCTCGATCGCGGTTTCGCTGCGGTGATTGCCCGCCTGCCGACGGTGGCCGATAAAGATATCGGCACGGTGCTGAAGACCACTGGCATGACCATCGTTTCGACAGTTGGCGGCGCATCAGGGCCGTTGTACGGCACGGCCTTTGTCCGGGCCGGGATGGCGTTGGCTGATCGACACGAAATGAGCGCCGAAGATGTGGTGTTGGCGCTCGAAGCGGCGTTAGATGGGATTGTGGCCCGAGGCAAGGCCCAACCCGGCGAAAAGACGATGGTTGACGCGCTAGTTCCTGCTATCGAAGCCCTGCGCGCGGCCTTGGCCGACGGCCGTTCGCTGACGCGGGCGGTGCAGGCAGCAGCGGCGGCGGCAGCAGCCGGCGCGCAGGCGACGATCCCGATGTTGGCAATGAAGGGGCGTGCTTCATACCTCGGCGAGCGCAGTATTGGCCATCAAGATCCGGGGGCTACCTCAACGGCGTATCTGTTACGAGCGCTGGCGATGACGTGTAGCCGCAATGAGGAGGAGGCATGATTGGATTGTTGATCGTCTCGCATAGCGCGCGACTCGCCGAAGGCGTCCAAGAGTTTGTCGGGCAAATTGGTGGCGACCAGATTCCGGTTGTCGCCGCCGGCGGCGCTAGCGATGGTTCGCTGGGCACGAGTGTTGAACGGATTTTAGCCGGCCTCGAGCAGTTGCGGGCCGCTGATGGCATTCTGGCCTTAGTTGATCTGGGTAGTGCAGTGATGAGTGTCGAAACAGCGCTCGAACATTTTTCTGGCCCGCCCGTTCAGATTAGCAATGCGCCATTAGTCGAGGGCGCTTATCTGGCTGCGGTTGAGGCCTCGAATGCTGAAGCGACGCTGGACCAAGTGGCGGCGGCGGCCTTGCAAGCGCGTGAGTTGATGAAAGTCTATGAGTAGCGATATGACAGAAGTCGTTTTGACCGTCAATAACCCAGTTGGTTTGCATGCCCGCCCGGCGAAGGTGTTTGTTGAGACAGTCCGGGCTTACAAGAGCACGGTGACCATTCAAAATCTGAGCCGGCCCCAAACCAAAGAAGTGCCGGTGACGGCCTTTAACCTTTTGCAGATCGGGGTGCGTCAAGGGCATCAAATTCGCTTACGCGCTAGCGGCGAGGACGCGGCGGAAGTGATTGCTGCGCTGACCAAGCTGGTTGAAGAGAATTTTGGCGAGTAGCGACGAGGAATGTATGAGTGTGGTGCTGCAAGGAGCAGGTGGTGCGGCTGGGTTGGCGTTCGGGCCGGCCTATCGGTGGCAGCGCGCAGCAGTGGCGGTTGACCCGCCGCACGAGCCGGCTGACGCGGCGCTAGCTCGGTTCCACGCTGCGCAGCGAGCCGCTGTTGGCCGGTTGCGTGCGCTGGCGGAACGGCAACGGGCTGCCGGTCTCCGTGAGGCCGATCTGTTCGATGCGCAAGCGCTATTGGTGGAAGATGAAACACTGACCGATGGCGTTACCGCGCTCGTGCTCGAAGGCGAACCACTGACTCGGGCGATTCAAACGGTTGTTGCTCAGATGCAGGCAGTGCTGGCCGAACTGGATGACCCGTATTTGCGCGAGCGGTCAGCTGATATGGCTGCGGTTGGCCTTGAGTTGCTGCGCGCACTGGCCGGCGATTATGTCTCGCCAACCATTCCTCCCGGTGCGATTATTGTCGCCGATGATTTAACCCCGGCTGAAACGGTAGATTTGCCCCATCATGTGGCCGGGTTTGCTACTGCCGGCGGTGGCCCGACTAGCCATACGATCATTCTGGCCCGCGCGCGTGGGGTACCGGCAGTTGTTGGCGTGGGCGAGGCGATCTTGCACGTGCCCGATGGAACTAGTCTGTTGGTTGATGGCGATACGGCGACGGTGTTGATCGATCCTGATGAGGCAGCGTTGCAGGCGGCGCAAGAGCGTATGGCGGCATTGCACGCCGCCCGGCAGCGGCGCGCGGCGTTGCACGATCGGCCCGGCCAGTTGCGCGATGGCCGTCCGGTGGCGTTGTGGGCCAATATTGGCCGTCCGGCTGAGGCCCGGCTGGCGCGCGAGCATGGCGCAGAAGGGGTTGGGCTGTTTCGCACCGAATTTCTCTTCCTCGATCGGGCAACGCCGCCTGATGAAGATGAGCAATACGCTGCCTATCGGGCGGTGCTGACTGAATTGCCTAATTGTCCGATTGTGATCCGGACGCTCGATATTGGCGGTGATAAACCGTTGCCGTACCTGCCGTTACCGCCCGAAGCGAATCCGTTCCTCGGCGTGCGCGGGTTACGCCTCTCGATGCAGCGGCCCGATCTCTTTCATACCCAGTTGCGCGCCTTGCTGCGCGCGGCTGTTCACGGTGATATCTGGGTTATGCTGCCGATGGTGACTACACCGGCTGATCTGGCATGGGCGCGCGCACAGTTGCAGGAAGTGGCAGCGGCGCTCGCTGCTGCGGGGGTTGATCATCGTTCCAATCCACCGTTGGGGGTGATGATCGAGACGCCGGCAGCCGCGGTATTGGCCGATCAATTGGCGCGTGATGCCGCTTTTTTCAGTATCGGCAGCAACGATTTGGCCCAGTATACGCTTGCTGTCGATCGCGGTCATGCCACGCTGTCAGCGCGTTATCACGCCGATGATCCGGCGGTGTGGCGGATGATCGAATTGGCTGCGCGCGCTGCGCGGCAGGCCGGCATTCCGATTGGCATCTGCGGAGAACTGGGGGGCGATCCTAACGCTGCGCCGGCGCTGGCTGGCTTGGGTCTGGATGAGTTAAGTATGGCGCCGGCGAGCATTCCAGCCGTTAAAGAACGATTGGCCCAGATCACGTGGGCCGAGGCGCAAGCTGCTGCTGTGCGGGCGGTTGGACGAGAGCCGTAGGCGCAGCGGCGTGGATAGCGGTGACTAGAAACGCACGGGCAGGTTTCAAACCTGCCCGTATTGCTGTCTGCACTCTGCTGCTACGGCACTACCCGCACCATCGTCGTGGTTTGCCACCGGTAGAGATTGCCGATCTGATCAGTAGCGGTTGCTTGCACCGCGATTGGCGCTGCGCCCACCGGCATCGTGCCGGCACTGAGCGGAATGCTCAACGTGTCGCCGGCACCTGCCGCGACAAGCCCCATATCAATCGTCATGACCGGCCCACTCACGTTGCACGAGCCGGGAATGGCAGCGCAGGCCCCCGCGCTAAAGCCGATCCCATCGGATAAGGTGATCGTCAGTTGGAGGTTGTGCGCTGCGCCGGCAGCCGGCCCGTTGGCTTGATTGGCGTAGGTAATGGACAGGGTGGTGCTGCTGCCTGTGATGAAGGTCGTCGAGGTAGGCGTTGCGTTCAGCGCCAATGCGGGGGCTGGCGGTGGGGTCAGGTAGATTGGCATACCGGTCTGCCCTTCCTGAATAAAGTAATTATCGGCAGTAGGGTGGTTAGTGCAAGTCACAATCCGCCACCACCCCGGTTGGGGGGAGGCAATCACATCGCCGCCACGAGTGGTTGCCGTGCCATTGTTCCATTGCCCGTCAGCCGAAGCCGTGCCGGGAATGCCCCCGGTTTGGCCGGTAGGATCGTAGAGCGATCCGGGTGGATAATAGCGCACCCATGCCCTGCCAGCGAGGTTGCCCTCGAGATCAAAGTTGTGGAAGGTGACGCTGCTCAAGCCCGGTGCGACGTATTGGAAGAAGGTGGTGCAGACCGGGGTTCCCGGCGGATGGCGCAGCGTCTGGCGTAAGATACCCTGCGTGATCTCATCGCCACTGCCGGGGAGGCCATCGAGGTCGATGGCCGGCGCGCCGCTGCCGGTCCAGCCGCTGCGCACGGCCCAGCCGTTGGTATCATTATTGGGTACGCTGGCCTCTAAGATATAGATGCCGCACGGCGTGGGATTGGGAATGCCCGCTAGGCTTACCCATGTGGTGGCATCGCCGGTATTTGGCGCATAGTTGGCGATCGCGACCGGTGTCCCAATGGTGGGAGGATAGCCGTCGCTTGCTTGCCAGCCGTCTGGCATACGGTACAAGGCAAACGTTGTCGTTTCCGCCGTATCACGGATTACGTCAAACGGGTTTGTTGCCGGATTGATCGATGGGCTGAGCAGTTCAACTGCTAGACCGCCGGTAATGCCGCATGGCACATCGATCCGCACCAGCGAAGCGCCTTCGTTCGCACCGTAGAAGTTCCAACCGAAGGTGGTATAATTCGGGCCGGCTGTTTGCAGCGCAGTCGGGTTTTGGGTCAGCAACGCCGGGGTGGTGTCAATAATCGTGACTGTGGCCGTGGCCGGATCACCAAGGGTTGCCCCGGTTGGCCCGCTGAGCGTAACGATGATCGTCTCTAGCGGCGTCTCAGCAGTATTATTATTCCAGAGCGGGATAGTAAAGCTCTGGCTGGTCACTCCCGGCGCGAAGCTGAGCACGCCACTGACTGGTGCGTAGTCGTGAGTCGGAGATGAGCCATCACCGGGTTGGGCCGTGCCGCCGGTGACAGTGGCATAATTGACCGTGACCGTGCTGGTAGCGGGGCGGCTAAGGGTTACCGTAACGGTAGCTGCACCAGCGCTCTCGTTGCCAACGAAGTCATTGCTTACGAAGCGCACCGCTGGCGGATCATCATCGCGGATCGTGCCAACTCCCACGCTATCGGCAATCACGACGGTCTCGTCGCTGGCTAAGATGCTGGGCTGGCCGGGCATCGTTGCCCGTGGGTTGCTCAGGTTGACGATAAAGAATTCGTCGTCTTCCGGCGAGGTATCGCCGATAATTCCAACCGGCAAGGTGACTTGCAACTGACCGGCGGGGATCGTCAAAGTTCCGGCAATGGCATTGTAATCAAGCCCGGCCGTTGCGGTGCCATCGGCGGTCGCGTAATCGACCAGAATATCACGATCGGAGACGCGGTTGAGGCGAACGATGAAATTGCCATTGGCGACGCCGCTATTGCCTTCGAGCCGGATAATATCGTTGATGCTGATGCGCACCGATTCGTTGTCTCTGTTGATAAAGTTCAGGTTGGTTGGCGCCAGACCGTTGTAGAACGGATCGGCGCTGATCGCCGGCGCAAATTGTACGGTAAATGGCTGATGCCCATCTTCGAGTGTGTCATCAACCCCGCTCACAATCAATGCCGCATTGAGATTCCAATTCGTTTCATCGAACACGATGCTCGTTGGCGTTACGCTACCCTCAGCCGGATTATCCACCGAGATGTTGAGTTGCACCGGCGCGGTAGGTTGGCTGGCGAGACGAATTTGGATCGTAACGCTATCGCCATTTTCTGACACAACAAGCGGCGCAAGGGGGGTGGTTACAATAAAGCCGGGCGGGTCGTTGTCGAGAATCGTCAGTTCGACTGCCGGCCCGATCAGGCCATTGTAGAACGGATCGGCGCTAGTTGCTGTGTGCGGCAGCAAGATGGTCTGGCTTGCTTCAGCAATGTTGTCGTCGGGTACGAACACTGTGACAAGCTGTGGGATATTCCAGTTGGCTGGCGTAAAGGTAAGCGTTGCCACTGCCACACCGTTGATCAACGCTACTCCTTGCCCATTTATTGTAATGGTCACATTGGCGGTTGGCTGAGTCGCCAACTCGATAGTGTAGCTGGTGCTACCGCCTTCGGTAACAGTTAGTTCAACGGCGCTGGGAATGATCCCCGGAATATCGTCATCAACCACCGTGACCGGCAGTCCAAGGCTGAGGCCGTCATGGGCCGGGTCGAGGCTGCTCGTGGTGTGCAATACAATCCGATTACGCGCCAGTTGCGCAATTTGATCGACATTCGGTTCCAGCACACTGACCGTCTGCGGCGTGTTCCAGTTGGCCGGCGTGAAGGTCAACGTCGCAGTAGCATTGCCGTTGATCAACAGGAACCCTTGTCCGTCAATCGTCACCGTCACATTCGCGGTTGGTTCACTCGTGAGCGTGATCGTATAGCTGCCGGGTGAACCTTCTACAATGGTGAGCGTCGCTGGTGTGAACACAAGACCGGCATTGTCGTTTTCCAGAATGGTGACGGTAAGCGGTACCGGCGCAAGGGCGGCGTAGATCGGGTCGCCGCCGCCAAAGACGTGCAGCAAGATAACGTCGTAGCTGGCGCTAGTTGGCGCTTCGTCGATCAGATCGTCAATCGCCTGCACGCTGACGGTCTGCGGCGTGTTCCAGTTGGCCGGCGTAAAGGTGAGGGTGAGGGTGGGCTGGCCGTTGAGCAAGACCTGTCCTTGCCCGTCAATCGTCGCTGTGACGTTGGCGGTTGGCTCGCTGGATAAGAAGACCGTGTAGGTCTCTGCTGGCCCACCTTCGGCCACCGTAAGCGCGGTGGGCGTGAGAACGATCCCGGCATTGTCGTTTTCCAGAATGGTGACGGTAAGCGGTACCGGCGCAAGGGCGGCGTAGATCGGGTCGCCGCCGCCAAAGACGTGCAGCAAGATAACGTCGTAGCTGGCGCTAATTGG
>NZ_CALLJH010000042.1:0-18324 GCF_938091255.1 uncultured Chloroflexus sp. | reverse complement strand
ATGCTCCCCTCCCCCCTTGTGGGGGAGGGGCTGGGGGTGGGGGCAACAGGGGCAGGGCTGGGGGTGGGGGCAACAGGGGCAGGGCCGGAGGTGGGAGCGACAGGGGGAGGGGCCGAGGGTGGGGGGTTGCGCCCGTTGTCCCCTCTCTCACACGGGGAGAAGGGAGATGGCCCGATGGAGGGCGGCATTCATTCCGCCCCTGTCAATCCACTAGCAGGGTGGGTGCTAGTCATCTTCCAGCTGACTGTCATCTGTTGTATCCGCGATGAGGACCATTCACCATTTGCCCTACACGCTGCGCTGTCGTAGAATAGAAAGAGTAACCGCATTAAACGCCTGCGGGCAAGGATAGAAATGTTCTATGGCTATTCGACGCATTCTCCGCATTGATGACGCCGAGGATCGCAAGATTCTCAAGATGCAGTGCCGCCCGGTCAAGTTACCAGACCGCAATCTCAAGCAGTTAGTGGCCGATATGTTCGAGACGATGCATGCGGCCAATGGAGTTGGGCTGGCTGCGCCGCAAGTTGGCATTCCGATCCAGCTCTGCATTATTGAAATCCCCGCTGAATACGAAGAGCGCCCCGACGGGAGCGTGGTGGAAGTCGCACCTGCTGAACCGTATGTGCTGATCAATCCGCGTATTGTGAAGCTGAGCGACGAAGAAGTGATGCGCGATGAAGGCTGCCTCAGTTTACCCGGCTGGTATGGAATGGTTCCGCGCCAGACATGGGTCACAGTCGAGTTTCAGGATCTGAGCGGTAAGCATCACCGGCTACGCCGGGCTGATGGACTGTTGGGATGGGCTATTCAGCACGAGGTTGACCATCTGAACGGTATTCTCTTCACCGAACGGATCCGCGATCTGAGTACGCTGCGCGACATCACCAAGGAGCGCGAACCACAACCGGCGGAGACGGAAGGGTAGCGCGAACCCGTAATGGCAAGGTGCGTCTGCCATCGCTTTGAAGGTATACATCCTTGATCCTATTGGTCGCACGAGGCATGGCAGTAACACGCCCCTAAACTCACTTGTATGGAAACAACTGACCTCATTCAAGGAGCGCTCCTCTTCGCTGCCAGAGCACATAACGGCCAACTCCGCCCCGGCAGTGACATACCGTATCTCGTTCACCTTTGTGATGTGGCACTGGAAGTTGCGACGACACTTGCCATCGAGCCGGGTTACGATCACGAGCTTGCTCTGTGCTGTGCGCTGCTCCACGATGTGCTCGAAGATACGAGCATTGATGAGGCAACACTGGCAAGGCAGTTCGGGCCAACTATCACTGCCGGTGTACGTGCCTTGACCAAAGACCCTTCGTTACCTTCAGAGCAGCGTATGGCAGATAGTCTGCGCCGTATTCAAACGCAGCCACCTGAAGTGTGGCTGGTCAAGCTTGCCGACCGCATTAGCAACCTCTCTACACCACCCCCAGCGCATTGGTCAGCAGAACGTGTCGCAATGTATCGGGCCGAAAGCGAGTTCATCCTCGCCACCCTTGGCATTGCTAGCCCCCGCCTTGCTACTCGTCTGCGCGCAAAAATCGATCAGTATGGAGTACAATAATTCTGTACCGGTGCAGTCTGCCAAACTTGATCCGTAGGTGAGAGCGATCGGCGGTCGGCTGCATCGGCAGAGCCTTGGGGTTCCAATCCCCACCACCGGTCGGCGTGGCAGCGCCTGCCGGCCCGACGCAACGGCTATGCAGGTCAGACCTCCGCCAGCGTGCCGGTGTCACACCAACTTGACAGGTAGCATTTCTGTCCTCTCACGTCGAACAAAAGCAGGGTTAGGAAAGAGGCAAGAACTGTGCGCACAGGGTTGACCGACCAACGATGCCTCTGTCGAGTGCAACAAGAGCAAGATTATGGCCGAACAGGGTAGCCCACTGCTCATCATCGTTACCGCGCTGCTCATCATTGCCATTCTGCTGCGCTCGATCGCGCATGTGGCGAGCAGGCAGCGTTGCGCGTTCTCGCTAATGCTACCCGTATGCTCGACCAATATCCGCACCTGTTCCACTTGCGCGCCCCGCAGGCAATCGGTGAACACGGGAGTGTGGTTATCCATACCGGTCCCACCTCTGACAAGATTGATGGGCAAGCCATACCTGACGACCAAGCATAAGGAGGAGCTATGCGAATTGCGGTAGGCAGCGATGAAAAGAACTATCTCACCGATGCCTTGATCGCCGACCTCGAACGGCGTGGGCACGAGGTACTATTGTTTGGGCCGCTCATTGGCACTGATGATCAGTGGCCCGATGTCGGACGAGCAGTCGGGGAGGCGGTGGCCTCAGGACAGGCCGATCAAGGCATCGTCTGTTGCTACACCGGCACCGGCGTGAGCATTGCCGCTAACAAAGTGCCCGGCATCCGCGCCGCACTGTGTCACGATGCACAGACAGCAGCCGGAGCACGCAAGTGGAACGATGCTAATGTGCTGGCATTAAGCCTCCGTCTGACAACCCCCGAATTGGTGCGCGAGATACTCGATGCATGGTTCGCGACCGAATGCCCATCGGAGGAGCAGGCCACTATTGATCGACTCCGCGCATTTGAGCGAGGAGGAATGAGGGTTCAATCTGCGTGACAGGTCAGTTGGAAACCTTATCTAACGCATGGTATAGTACAAAGCGTAGTGCGTTATCACATGTGATGCCCCGGAACAGTAGCCGGGGCATTCTTGTGAGTGCTCGCGTTGTCAAATCCACATGCGCAAGCTACGGCTTTACCAGCCGTTCCTTTGCATCATCATAAGGAGGCACACCTATGCAAGGCAAAACGGTGATCGTCACCGGCGCTAATTCAGGAATCGGGTTCGTTACCGCACGTGAGCTGGCCAAGATGGGGGCACGGGTGATGATGGTATGCCGTTCGCAGAGCAAAGGCGAAGCGGCGCGCCAACAAATTATGAAAGAAGTGCCAAACGCACCGCCGCCAGAACTGGTGCTGGCCGATTTCGCCTCGCTGGCTTCGGTGCGCCGTGCAGCTAGCGAGCTGCTCGACCGCTGCCCGCGAATTGATGTCTTGGTCAACAATGCCGGCCTGTTCGTCTCCGAACCGCTAGCCAGCGCCGACGGCTACGAACTCACCTTTGCCGTCAACCATCTCGCGCCGTTCTTGCTCACCAACCTACTGTTGGAACGAATCATCGCGAGCGCGCCGGCCCGCATTGTCAATGTCTCATCGTATGCGCACGTCGCCGGTAACGTAAAAATTCCGCAGATCGCCTCGCCGCAACGCGGGAATATCTCGCAAGCATACGGCGACTCGAAATTGTGCAACATTCTCTTTACCAACGAACTGGCGCGTCGGCTACAAGGCACCGGCGTTACCGCGAATAGCCTACACCCGGGAGCCGTTGCTACGAACTTCGCCGCCGACTCCCGTGGTGCATTTGCCTTCTTCTTCCGCTTAGCCCGCCCGTTTATGCTCACGCCCGAACAAGGCGCAGCTACATCGATTTATCTCGCCTCGTCGCCGGAAGTGGAGGGGGTGAGCGGGTTGTACTTCGTGCGGAAAAAACCGGCCAAGACCTCGGCGCGCGCGCAAGATGCAGCACTGGCCCGTAAGTTGTGGGAATTCAGTGAGCAGTTGGTGCGCGAGAAGGTGGCGGTAGCGTAGGGGCAAAGAACCGCCAACGCAAAGACGCCAAGGCGCAAAGGGATGGTTGGTAAAGAGTATCTCAAGCGAGCCATCTACCTTGTTGTGACAAGATATCATCGCTCGTTTTCCAACAACCACCGTTTGTGCCTCGGCGTTTAGGTATCTCCGCGTGTCAGCGGCAACACAACCTCAACCGTCGTGCCACGGCCCGGCTCGCTCTGAAAATGCAGTTGCCCGCCGTGACGTGCCACAATCTCGCGCGAGATAGCCAACCCCAAGCCAGTGCCATGACCATCCGGCCACGTGGTAAAGAACGGCTCGCCGAGCCGAGCTACGGTTGCCGCATCCATACCAATACCGGTATCGCTGATTGTCACCGTGATGGAAACGCCATCACTTGCCGTCTGCGCCG
The DNA here is from genome assembly GCF_938091255.1 of uncultured Chloroflexus sp. Taxonomy (NCBI): domain Bacteria; kingdom Bacillati; phylum Chloroflexota; class Chloroflexia; order Chloroflexales; family Chloroflexaceae; genus Chloroflexus; species uncultured Chloroflexus sp. The sequence goes on along the minus strand of NZ_CALLJH010000042.1, from coordinate 14,300 downwards.
TCACCGTACCGGCACTGCGGCAGGCATGGACAGCGTTCATAAGCAGATTGAGAAAGACCTGATTCAGTTCACCGGGATGGCAGAGCAACGGCGGCACATCACCATACTCTTCGCGAATCACGATCCGCGGCCCGCTCACGGCGCGCACCATACGCACCGTACTGGCGAGACCTTCGTTAATATCAGCCGGAACGAGCTGCGCTTCGTCGGGGCGCGCAAACGCGCGCAAGGCGCGCACGATCGCGGCAATGCGCTCGATCCCGATCTGGCTTTCATGGATGGCATCGGCCACATCGCGCCAGCCAAGCTCATCGGTGGGAGCAGTGCGCAGCGCGGGCAACCGTTCGGCCAGAAACGCAAGGTTGTTCGCAACATAGCCCAACGGCGTATTGATCTCGTGCGCAACGCCAGCCACTAACTGGCCAAGCGAACGCATCTTTTCAGATTGCACCAGTTGGGTTTGGGCCGCTTTCAGATCGGTGTGAGCGCGTTCCAGTTGCTTCAGGGCCGCCTCGAGTCGCTGATTCGTTTCAGCGAGCTGAGCGGTCAGCGTCACTGTCGGCCCAAGATCGAGACCGAGCGCGATAATACCGATGACCGCCCCTTGCGCGTCACGAATTGGCCATGTGGTATAGCCAAGCAACAGCGGCGCAGCGCCGCCACGCCGGTGAACGAGTTCCCAGTGCTGCAACCCGCCAGCTCGGATCGTCTGCGCGAGCATAGTTTGCGCTTTAGCGATACTGAACGGATCGAGCAACGAGACAAATTGCCGCCCGCACAGTTCGGCAGGCACCATCCCGAACAGCGCCGCTGCGGCTGCATTGCAGTCGGCGATCCGCCCGTTTGGTTCCAACAAGAAAGCAGCATACGGCGCTTGCGTTATGGTTACTGGCAACCGATCATTCATGGCTCTGCGCGGCCAACCGGATGCGGTAGAAATTGACTAAATGGCCCATTAATTCGAGCAACATCAGCCGACCCTCTTCCATATACACCGCGATCCGCTGCGGCGTTTGGCCGCGGCAAAGCTGGCGCAGGGCTTGGGTGTGAATTTCGATCAGATCACGTGGGCCAGCCCACAACAAACCTAGCCGCTCGCTCAAGACCCGCAACCGGTCAGGCATTGAACGTTGATCGTACAAACCCCGCTGCTCGGCAGCCAAATCAAGCAGACTGCGATAAGCGGCCACCAAATCGTCGAACGTCTCCGGCGCACTCTGCGCCAGTGGACTGCCAATCGAGGAGGTGCTAATCGGTGGGACCTCGCTCTCCCAACTGACCAACTCGAGCGTTGTCAGGTAATCGGTTTGCAATTGGTCAAGCATCTGGCGCAACATCGCCATCTGCGCCTGCGCTTCGCGGACAGCGCGCCGCTCGTTTACCGCCGTCTGATACTCTTGCGCTAACTGCTCAAGCTTCCGGCGCAGGGCAGCAATATCCCACGGCTTGGTCATAAAGCCATGCACCGAACCGAGATTAAGGGCTGCGGCCAGCGCCGCCGGATCGGTGTAGCCTGAGATAATAAAACCGCGCGCATCAGGTTGCAATTCCCGCGCCCGTGCTAGCAACTCGACGCCTGACATTGCGGGCATCCGCTGATCGGTGAGAATCACGGCAACAGGCTGCTGCTTAAGAATCTGCAAGGCTGTCTCAGCATCGGTTGCTGTGAAGACCGTGAAGCGATCGCGCAATGAACGGGCCAGTGAACTGGTCACATTCGGATCGTCATCGACAATGAGCACTACTGGGCGAGACTCGTCACTAGCTTCAGTCATAGCGCGGCTCCTTGTCTATCCGATCGCGTTATACCCTTGTTAATTGCGGTAAAACATTTCCCGATCAAACAGATGGTAATGCAATGGTAATCATAACGAAGTAAGACTAATAAGCGATCTGCATCATAAACGAACTATCATTAGCTTATGATGCGCAACCAGGAGCCTTGCCGCCAACCGCATTGATCATAATCCAGACGATGTTCATACTACAACCGAATCATAGCCCTCACCAGAGGAACGGTCAAGCGCATAGTTCCTGCGCCCAGCATCATCCTATGATAGAATACAGCAGTGCGGATGGTGAAACGCACCGGAAAGCCCGATCAATATGCAAAACCACCCATACAGCGTACTCGTCATTGATGATGACCCGAATGTTCGTGATATTCTCAGCGATCTCCTCAAACGCGAACGGTGTGTGGTACGTACCGCCGCTTCTGGTCTCAGTGGCATTGCTGCCGCCCATGAAGCTCTGCCTGATCTCATCCTGCTCGACGTGATGATGCCTGATCTTGATGGGTTTTCGGTCTGCCGGATGTTGCGTGACGATCCGCAAACCGCCGAGGTGCCGATCATTATGATTACCGCGCTTGACGATCGTGCCTCACGTTTGGAAGGGGTGAAAGCCGGCGCCGATGAATTCCTCTCGAAACCGGTTGAGCTGAGCGAGTTGCGCTTGCGGGTGCGCACCATGCAGCGTATCAACCGCTATCGCCGGTTGATTGAGGAGCGCGAACGGGCAGCAGCACACGAGCGCCAGCTTACCGAGCAAGCCAAGCAAGCGGCACAGGCAATCGCTGAAGCGTATGACCAAACCCTGATCGGCTGGTCGCGCGCACTCGATTTACGCGACAAAGAGACCGAAGGCCACTCACAACGAGTCGCGCAGGCGACCATCACGATTGCCAAGGCGCTGAACATTCCTCCTGAAGAGCAGATCAACATGTGGCGCGGCGCGATGCTGCACGATATTGGCAAGATTGGCGTACCCGATTCTATTTTGCATAAACCCGGCCCGCTGACCGAAGCGGAATGGGAGATTATGCGCCGCCATACGACATATGCCTACGAGTTACTCTCGCCGATTGCCTATCTGCGTCCGGCGATCGATATCCCGTACTGCCATCACGAGAAATGGGACGGCACCGGTTACCCGCGCGGTTTGCGCGGCGAGCAGATTCCGCTGGCGGCGCGAATTTTCGCGCTCGTCGATGTGTGGGATGCGTTAACCAATGATCGTCCGTATCGCAGAGCGTGGACGCGCGAACAAGCTTGTCAGTACATTCGTGAGCAGGCTGGCAAGCATTTCGATCCCAATTTGGTTGATCTCTTCCTATCGATAACCGCGCCTGACTTGGTTGCTACACACAAGCAGTAGAAGGCTGTTCCTACCGGTCTGGGGCAAGAAAATCAACCGCCACATACCCTTCTAGCCCATCAGGTGTGCGTACTGGTCGCCAGAGGCGGTCTTCGCCGGGTACATCATCACCAATCTGCTCGAGTCGCGTCCCATCAGGCAGGGTCGTAATCGGCTGGTTATTTCGGTTCGGCTGCGGACGCAAGAAGAGGCCTTGCCCACCGGTATTGACCACCACAAAGAAACGCGGCGCCGGCGTCGGCACGGATTGCGGCGCCGTGTCGACACCTTCGCTACCCAACAACAGATTTGCCTCTCCGGTCGGCAATGTCACTACCGTTGGTTGCGGTGCGCCTAACGACATCTCACGTCGATCACTACGCAACAGCCAGAGGGTTAACACAAAAATGAACAAAATGATGACTAAGAAAGTAATTAAATAGATCCAGCCACGCTCTTGTAACCAGCGCGGAAACACCTGCCAGAGATTACTGACGGTGAGAGTTGTATCTCGCACATGCGACGTGCTTGGCGGACGCCAACGCGGGTTAGCGGCAGTTGGATCTAGTCGTTCGGTACGCGGCGTTTCGCGTTGGCGCGGCATGACACCTGACCGACGCTCAGCGTTAGCCACACGCCGCTCTTGCTCTTCGCTCATGTGTTATCCCTCCCTTAACGCTGCGTTTGCCTTATGATAGCATATCTCTACGCATACCAATAGGAATGCGGCATGAGCATAGCACGACGGTCAATGTTCTATCTTGTGGTGTAGATACGCCAACAACGGTTGCAGGTAGGGTTTCACGCCTTTGTACTCAAGCATTGCCGGCTCTAGCTCAGATAACAGATGTGCCAGCGCTGCTGCCCACTTCGGATCGGCAGCCAGCCGCGCTAACGGAGCAATATAGGTACGAACTGTAAATAACAATGCCGAGTGACGGTCAAGACGTACCAGTGTCTGCCGTTCGACCCGATAAAAGACGCGCTCGCCAGCGTTTTCGGCGGTAATGGCCGCCTTTTCGCGATCGAGCAGGCCAAGCCGCGGCGAGAGATCGAGATCTGGTACCACAACTAATGACCAGTTACGCCGCCAAACCGGGCGCGCCGGCTGCAAGCGGGCCACCAACTGATTGGTCGAATGCGCTATGTGCTCGCGAAATCCCGGCACTGGCCCATGAATTGCGGCAAGAGGTAACCCCATCTTCTCGTCCAAACACCAACGATTGGGGAAACAGAGCTGACCGGCAATCAGCGGATGGCCAGCGGCCTCATCAACCGCAATCAGCAAGAGATCTTCTTGCACCTGTCGGCCAAGCCAATCGATTGGCCAAAGTCCAAGATCACCACCGAGCCGGATCGTCGCCGTCTGCCCAAGGAGTCGGTTCTCCCAGTACACCTCGTTACCGTTGCGTCGCACAACGAACCAGTGCGGATAACTGCGCGCCAATTCAGCCACACCCCATTCCAGTAGTTCCCACTGCGCCGACAGACTGTCTGGATACGCTTGCACATAATAGCGATGATCGGCTTGCAACAATGCCTGCTTCAGCATCAACTCGGCGTGATAGTGGGCAGGATCGACATGAAACACCGGTGCGCCGTGCAGCGGGTACGCACCAACCCGCAACACCGGCGGCGTGGGGATAACAAACGGATCGAACGGCCATGTCTCAACCATGCAACACCTCACGCACGACCCATGCTGCCAATGCCCGAATGTGGTCGGGGGTTGTACGGCAACAACCGCCGATTAGTCGCGCTCCGGCGGTGTACCATAGGCGCGCTTGGTCAGCAAAATCGTCAATCTCGCCGGCACCGATCCAGCACTGCCCAACCGGATCATAGACCTCACCCGAATTGGGGTAGACCACAATCGGTTTGTCAGTGACAGCACGCATAGCACGGATCAGGTCAGGCAGAAAACGCGGTGCGGTGCAATTAACCCCAATCGCAGCCACCTGCGGATGAGGGGCAATCTCGGAGGTAACGTCGGCGATTGGCTCGCCTTGCGCAGTATGGCTGCCATCACGCGCACTAAAGCTGATCCACGCAGTCAGATGGGGAAACTCAGGCAGCAGTGCGACCAACGCCCGTGCTTCTTCACCGCAGGGGATCGTCTCGCAGGCGAAGAGATCGGGTTCAGCGTTAGCTAGTGCCGCCATCCGCGGACGATGAAAGTCGATCAGTTCGGCAATTGATAGCCCATAGTTGCCGCGGTATTCTGAACCATCGTGCAGATACGCGCCATACGGGCCGATCGACGCCGCTACCAGCGGGCGGATACGCCCCACCCGGTTGGCCGGTTCGGCCCAGAAGGCGTCGCGAGCGGCGCGGGCCAGCTCCACCGACCGCTGCAAGAGGGCTATCGCCTCAGCCTCACTCAGGCCACGCGCCATAAAGCCGGGGATTGTCGCCTGATAGCTAGCCGTAATCGCCACATCAGCGCCGGCGACGAAATAATCGGCATGCACGGCTTGGATCAAGGCTGGGTTCTCGATCAACACTTTCGCCGACCAAAGCGGATCGGCCAGATCGCAACCGCGCCGTTCGAGTTCGGTTGCCAGCGCACCGTCGAGAATCAGCAACGGGTGCTGCGCTAACGCATCAGCAATCGGGTTCATAACCGTATCCCTCGTTGGCTATAACACGCAAAGTCGCGGAGGCGCCAAGCTGTTGATACCGTCTGGCGATCCGAAACAGGTTGCGAATCTGCTCGTCTTTACCTCTATTCTCGACCCGTTACGTTTCAGCGCTTTGATGCTCCTGCAACCCGCGCAGCATACAGAACTTCACCACCTCGTGCCACGCCAGCGTCGCGCAGAGGAACAACCCCAGCCAACCATCGCGCCAGCCGCCAAGCTGAACATAGCGGCGGGTAAACTCACGCGCCGGCGCGCCGATTAAGTTACGCCACCGCATACGCCTTCCCGACCGATAGAGCATGATGGCCTCGGCGAAGGCGTAGCGCGCCTGCTTCTGCCACAACTCATCAAGCCGCTCGATGTTGAGATGAAGCAGATGGCCTTGCAGATCAGCAGTTGCCCCTTGCAGGCTTGCCACCTCATGAACGGCAACCCCCTCATCGTAGCGGGCGGCGTCGCGACGGAGCAGGCGCAGTTGGTAGTCAGGGTACCAACCGCCACCCCGCAGGCGTTGGCCAAAGAAGAGGTTGTAACGCGGAATCCGATAGCCGGCAATGTGCGCCGGCGGGCCGTGCCGCAGCAACGTCGCCAGCTCGACAAACAGCTCTGGTGTCAGCCGCTCATCGGCGTCGATGAAGAGCACCCAGTCGCCACGACAGCGTTGGAGGGCGAAGTTGCGTTGGGCGCTAAAACCGCGCCACGGCTCAATCAGCACCTGCGCGCCGTGCTCGGCAGCGATGGTCGCGGTCGCATCGCGGGTCTGCGCATCGACAATGACCACCACGTCGTCGCTGAGACCGGCGATACTGCGCAGACAACCGGCGATGTGACGCGCTTCATCGCGGGCGATGATCGCAATTGATAGGCAAGCCATATCAGAACAACGTTCCCTGCTGCGGCCCGTTGTCATCATCGGGCGGCAGCGCACGTTCAGGGTATGGCACACCGAGATGTTCGTAGGCGCGACGGGTGGCAACGCGCCCGCGCGGCGTGCGCTGCAAGAAGCCGAGCTGTAACAAGAATGGCTCGTATACGTCTTCGATGGCGTCAACCTCTTCGGCCAGCGCCGCTGCCAGCGTGCTTAGGCCGACCGGCCCACCGTTGAACAGCTCGATAATAGCGCGCAACAGTCGGCGGTCATTCTCGTCTAACCCCAACTCGTCAATCTCAAGCTGGGCAAGTGCCGCGCGCGCCACCTCAAGCGTAATTACACCGCTGGCCACCACCTGTGCATAATCGCGCACCCGGCGTAAAATCCGGTTAGCGATACGCGGCGTCCCACGTGCCCGCCGGCCAATCTCGCGGGCGCCCTCGGCACTAATCGGCACCCCTAAAATCCGCGCCGAGCGATTGACAATCTCGGCCATTGCGTCGTCTGAATAGAACACGAGCCGGTGAACTGAACCAAAACGGTCACGCAGCGGCGAAGTCAGCAAAGCCAACCGGGTGGTCGCGCCAATGACGGTGAAGCGGGGCAAAGTGAGGCGCAGACTACGTGCACCCGGCCCCTTACCCACCACCAAATCGAGGGCGAAATCCTCCATCGCCGGGTAGAGCACTTCTTCGACCACACGGTTCAAACGATGCACTTCATCGATAAACAGTACATCGTTGGCCTGCAAGTTAGTCAAGATCGCCGCCAAATCGCCGGCCCGCTCGATCGCCGGCCCACTCGTGATTTTGATCTTGGCCCCCATCTCGTTAGCAACCACATTGGCCAGCGAAGTTTTACCCAACCCCGGCGGCCCGTAGAAGAGGGTATGATCGAGCGCCTCGTTACGGCCACGAGCGGCGGCAATCGCGATCCGCAACTGCTCGACGACCTTCTCTTGGCCGATAAACTCGCTCAGGGTGCGCGGGCGCAGGCTCTTCTCGACTTGCTGGTCGTCGCTGTCAGAATGAGGATTTACCAGCCGCTCAGCGCTCATGCCCATCCTTTCGCCACGTTGTCGCACAGGTGTACGTATCTGGGCTGATTATACCATTGATTGCAGCGGGTGCATGGGACACGGATAAACGCGATTGGAAGCCGATTGCAAACGGTCGCTCAGCGATCAGGAATTCTCGTATAATGAGAGTAGTTTGCATGGATCCAGCGCACGTTATCCTGTTAGCCTATGCTTATTCACTGGTTCCGGCGCGATCTGCGCCTGCGCGACAATACAGCTCTGCTAGCGGCGGCGGCGCAGTCCGGCGGCGCGGTGATCCCAGTTTTTATCTTTGACGACGCGATCATTCGCGGGCGCTTCGCCAGCCCGGCCCGCACCCAGTTCTTACTCGACAGCCTCGCTGCACTTGACGCCGAGTTGCGCGGGTTGGGGTTGCATCTGGTGCTGCGACGCGGTGAGCCATTGCCTACCTTGATGGCGCTCTTGCGCGAGAGCGGCGCGCGCGGGGTGACGTGGAACCGCGACTACACGCCTTACGCCGTCGAGCGGGATACAGCGATCAAGCGCGAGCTGCGCGCCGCCGGTTATCAGGCCGAGAGCTACAAGGACGCGGTGATCTTTGAGATGAACGAGGTGGTGACGGCTGCCGGCCAGCCGTACACCGTCTATACGCCTTACGCCAAACGCTGGCGCACCCGGCTTGAGAGTGAGCCGGTGGCAGTGCAAGGCATACCCACGCTTGCCGCCATCCCGTTGCCGGCAAGCGAGCCGCTACCTGCGCTTTCCGCACTCTTGCCCAACGCACCGGCTCGCGTGCCCCGCTTTGCTGCTGGCGAAACCGCAGCCCTCGCCGCCCTCGAACACTTCATCCAACACACCATTGCCAATTACGCCACCGCGCGCGACCTCGTGGCTGCTGCCGGCACCTCGCGCCTCTCACCCTACCTGCGTTTTGGCGTTCTCTCACCACGCCAATGTGTGGTTGCGGCGCGTACCGCGCCGCCCGGGCCCGGGCCAGAGAGTTGGATCGGCGAGTTGATCTGGCGCGATTTCTACGTGCAGGTGCTCTACCATTTTCCCCATGCGCTGCGCGGCAGTTTCAAACCGGTGTACGATAAGATCGCATGGCAGAACGATCCAGCCCTCTTTGCCGCTTGGCAAGCGGGCCAAACCGGTTACCCGATTGTTGATGCGGCGATGCGCCAACTACAACAAGAAGGCTGGATGCATAACCGTGCCCGCATGATTGTCGCCTCATTCCTTACCAAAGACCTCTTGATCGACTGGCGTTGGGGCGAACAGCACTTCATGCATCTGCTCATCGACGGCGACCCGGCGGCCAATAACGGAGGTTGGCAATGGGCTGCCGGTACCGGTACCGATGCACAACCCTACTTTCGTATCTTTAACCCGGTCAACCAAGGGCAAAAATTCGATCCTGACGGTGCGTATGTGCGACGGTACGTACCAGAGCTAGCTCGTGTACCAACCCGCTTCATCCACGAACCGCATAAACTGTCGGTTGCCGAACAAATACGGGCTGGCGTGCAAATTGGGCGTGACTACCCGGCCCCAATCGTTGATCACGCCACCCAGCGCATGCGCGCGCTCGAACTCTACCGCGCCGCTACCCGCGACGACACAACCACGGAACACTATGCTTGACGATCAGACCCAGCTCGAATTTCCGGCCAGCGGTCTGACCGAGACGCCGCTGATTTGGCAACCGCAGGTGGTGCGCTGTCAAGCCGCTGGCCCCGGCGGTCGCCCACTGATGGTTTTGATCGACACCGGCACCGACCCTTCGGCGATTGATCTGGCGCTGGCCCGTCGTCTCGACTTACGCATCGGCGATTTCGCACTTGGCTCTGACGCCGCCTCTGATGCCGTGCCCTTCACCGAGACGGTGCTGCCGTGGCTGCGGATTGGCGATCTTACCTTACGGCACTTCTACGCGATGGCAGTTGATCTAAGCCACGCTCCCTTTCCGGTAGACATTGTGCTGGGCTACAATGTGCTACACCGGCTTAACCTCACGATTGACTACGCTAAGCATACCATCCGCCTATGCCACCCCGACCTTGCTCCGCCACCACCCGGACCCAACGGCGCCACCCTACCACTGCGCTTCTTTGAGCACTTCCCGGCGGTAACCGCGCAGATCATTGCACCGCATCCAGTGGAAGTATTACTCACGATTGATACCGGCTCGAACGGCGCCCTTACCCTCAGTCCTGATCTCGCGGCAACGCTTGGCCTCGGTGAACATCCCACGCCAGCAGCAACCGGTCACGGTTTCGCGGCTGCGACGCCGGTTGTGCTTGGCATGACTGTGGCGATGCAGATCGGGCCATTTCGGTTTCCGGCGGTTGAGGTGGATGTGCCGGTGACAAACCACGGCGATTTGGGCCGACAGGGGCGGGCGAACGCCGGCAACCGGCTGCTTAGTCGCTTCCAGCGCCTCACGCTCGACTACCGGCGTGAAGTGTGCATTGTGGACTCCCAACACGGCACAAAGGGAGCGGAGGCGCAAAGCGATTCAACGCAAAGTCTGCCAAGTCTTCAAACGCAAAGGTGCACAGACACGAGGGATGAGTGGGGGAGTTAGCCCTTGCCCCCCAACACCCTCTCCCACCCGACGGTGCAGAGGGTGTTTGCCTTGGTTTCGCGAAAGACACTCCTTGAGCGGAACATAGCAGCGCCCCGCCACTGCTCCAGTGCGAGCTAGGACAGGGGTGAGGGCACAATAGTTACCCTAGAGAGGGCCGAGGGGGAAAGAGTCTCGAAACGACGCCAAAGATTGTATGTTCAGCTTTTCTACCCGGTGAGCAGTGGTATTCTACCATCGCGAGAGATTGCTTCGCTTCACGGCGGGCCGAGCGACGCTCGGCTCGCAATGACAACCAGAACGGTAGCTCTCCCCCTTTTGCGCTCTCTGCGCTCTTCGCACCTTTGCATTACGAATTTCTGCGCCTCTGCTCGTTTGGCACCTTGAGGCTGGCCCTCATCCCCAACCCCCTCTCCTCCCCTAACTCAGCCCCCCTCCGGAAGGATAAGTAAGCCTCCTCTCCCCTGCTGGAAGTAGAGGCATACCGACAGCGGGAGTGGGAGCAAGCGGAAAGCACTAAAGAACATACTATGTACTTAGTATGTTTCGGACTAGAAAACCAGCTCGGGATTGAGAGAACGGTACCATTGACAGAGTACATCAGGAACAGTGATGATGACAAAAGAAACCTAAACCTTTATTTAAGCGTATCTAGTGCTGAGCATGATATGCCTCATGCCAAGCAATCTCTTTGCATAAAACGTACAGATCACACGGATAAACAAATGAGAGCAGGTACATTCCGTTCAATGTTCTTCCAACCCTCTTACGCATCCGTTGGCCGGTTGCTCTCACGCCCATCCAGCGAGACAGTTCATAGCTGGCGCGAAGAGGGTCATCTGAACACGGTGCTGGCCACTACAAGCACGCTGACGCCAACACTTGGCTCCTTCAGCTACGGGCCAGACACCATCGCGAGCTTTGATGTGCGGTTCGACAACGTGCGCATCCGCCCCTTTGCCTTCCCTGAGCCGCAGACAACCGTCGGACCAGAGCAGGTGATCGGTGTGCGTGTGTTGATTGGTAATACCCCCTGCCCGAACACCGTGTCAGTTGATGAGACGCTGCTGTATTGCACGACCCCGTCGCATACACCGGGATGGGTAGACGTGACGGTGATCAACCCTGACGGCGAACACGATACGTTGGTTGATAGTTTTTGGTACGGCGACCAACCGCCTCCCGGCGTTCAACTGCTATACGTACCGGCAGTGCATCGGTAGGTCAGCGCCAACCCAACGCATACCACAGAGCTGCACGGTCGTGCAACGCCACCGCACATACGGAATAGCTACCAAACAGCCCTCCTCTGAGGGAAGGCGTTAGCCCCCTGCATGGAGGAGAGGCTGGGGAGAGAGGACTATCCCTCTCTCCCTAGTGGGGGTGACTGACACCCTGCTAGTGTAATCTCGTCCTTGTAAGCGACGCTTTTGAGGGGTACGCTGGTTGTAGCCGTGCGCTTAAGGAGGAGACACCACGCCGAGTGGGATTCAGTTATTCGCCGTTGATCCCACACCGCACGGAATGCCCGCAGCAATGCCTTTGGGGTATCGCTCCCGCTGCCCACACGGCGGGCCTCCGGTTCAGATTATCCAAGCGGCGTCAACCGCACTGACCAGACCCGGCGCATGCGCAGGCTAGCGGCACTGATGTGGGTGCTGGAACTACGTATGCGCGGGAGCGCTACCTTGGTCGTCTCCGGAGGGAACTCAGCCGACTGACAGTATGGTGCGACGGGCCGGAGCAGGCGGTGCTAGTGGTTCGGCGACAACACACCAGAACCGCGCGCGTGCTAAAGATGGATAGAGTGGAATGGGCAGCCGGTGGCGGTAGTAGTGCTGGACGAGCACAATGTGCAGGCAGTGAGCGCGTGGCGACAGCCGCTGGTCGCTTAGCTAGGCGTCTGGGTGGTGGTGACCGATGACGTGACCAGCGAGCGGGGGTGGCCACACAGAGCGGGGTGGTGCACCACGCGTGCCGGCGTCACGTGCAGCGCTGGGTGAGCCGACGGCTGCACGAGCTGCGGCAACAGATGCCTGAGCGATGGCGTAGTGCGGTGGAACAGACGCAACGTGCCGTTGATGAACTGGCTATGGAGACCAGCGACGGGTGTACAAGCTATGGCAGCAGCGTCCCGGACAGCAGCGTAGGCAGGGGAGTGAGGCCCTAGCGCGTCTGTGCGATATGGTGCGCCGCTTGGATGAGAATTAGGAAGGGTTTCGTGTCATTCAGTGATCCGAAGAGGTGCCAAAAACGAACACTCGGACGGCGCAGACGATTGGGCGGATGCACATGCACGTGCTGACGGAGCGTGGCTACCCATCGCCGCATGGGATGTGGGCCGGGATGATGCTGAGCAGTTGTGGGCGCGCATGGTGAGGTGGAGCAGCGCGAGGAGCATAGTACTCGCCCTGACCTGAGCAACTCGCCAACTGCTTAGGTGACAGACACCCTCCACCATGCTTGTTTGACATCACCTGCGGTTCGTGGTAAGATAACACGGCGTGAGCGGGGGTGTAGCTCAGTTGGTAGAGCGCGACAATCGCACTGTCGAGGTCAGGGGTTCGAATCCCCTCACCTCCACCACTCTCGGGGCCATAGCTCAGTTGGAAGAGCGCAACACTGGCAGTGTTGAGGTCAGGGGTTCGAATCCCCTTGGCTCCACCAGTAGCCAGCCGCCGCCTTTGAGGCGGCGGTTTTGATTTTGTGTGATGCAGAGGCGCGCAAAGGGGGAAACGCAAAGGTGCAACGATGTGCGAAGATGCGCAAAGAGGTTTCAGGTGGGGCATACGCGATGCTGTGGCTTACCGCCAATCAGTGCGGCGCCTTTACGGTATTGCGTCCGCTGCGCTCTCGGTGGTAAACATACCGCATGCCGGCTTGGCAACAACCGGACTCGTAGGCTTTTCATGGAAGGTGCATAGTGGCAACTGAGTCATTGATGGCGTTGATCGTTCACGGTGGGGCGTGGGCAATCCCTGATGATCAAGTGGCGGCGCATATCGCTGGCTGTGAGGCGGCGCGAGAGGCGGGTTGGCAGTGTTTGCAATCCGGCGGCAACGCGCTCGATGCGGTCGAGGCGGCGGTACGAGTAATGGAAGATGACCCGATCTTCGATGCCGGTACCGGCTCGGTGTTGACAAGCGCTGGGATGGTTGAACTTGATGCGGCGTTGATGGATGGACGCACGCTGCGTTATGGCGCGGTCGCCGGATTGCGGCGCATTCGCAATCCGATTACACTGGCGCGCCATGTGTTGGCTGGCCCGGCGACGATGCTAGTCGGTGTTGGGGCAGAGGAGTTTGCCGCTGCGGTTGGAATGCCGTTCTGTGCTAACGATGACTTGATCGTCGAGCGTGAGCGGCAGTTGTGGCTAGAGTGGAAGGCTAAAGGTGCGGTGTCACCGCCTCCCGCGAGCGGCCACGATACTGTGGGGGCGATTGCGCTCGACCGGGCCGGCAATCTGGTAGCGGCAAATTCGACCGGCGGCACGCCGTTTAAATTACCGGGCCGGGTTGGCGATACACCACTGATCGGTTGTGGGTTGTACGCGACCCCACAGGGGGCGGCGGTCTGTACCGGTTGGGGCGAAGCGATTACGCGCGTGGCGTTGGCTCGGCGAGTGGTTGAGTTGCTTGAAGCGGGGCTTAGCCCACAAGTGGCGGCTGAACGTGGTGTGAGTCTACTCGGCGAGTTGGTGCCTGAGGGGCGCGGCGGAGTGATTGTGCTCACGCCGGACGGCGCGGTGGGGTTGGCGTGGAATACGCCACGGATGGCGTATGCGTACATTGATGGCGATGGTGTGACGCGGTCGGGGGTGTAGGGTCTTCTTGCACTTTATCTTGAGGAAGCACCCCCGCGCCCAAAGGGTTGCTAGGGGCGGAATGAATCTCACCCCCCATCGGGACCTTGCCCCCTCTCCCCGCGTGGGAGAGGGGGGCAAGGGGGGAGAGGGGGCCATCCCCGCAAAAGAGAGGGGGGCAAGGGGCGCATCCTCCCACCCCCGGCCCTGCCCCTGTTGCCCCC
>NZ_CALLJH010000041.1:0-44564 GCF_938091255.1 uncultured Chloroflexus sp. | reverse complement strand
ATGCGGCCCGCCAACTGAATGTCACGAACGAAGGCGGTGTGTATGGTACGATCCGCTTGCTCAAGAATGTGAGCGGGTTGTGGCTGTTACAAGAGTGCCAACGGCGCTGGCAGGAAGAGGGGTTGCTCCTGACGTGGGATGCGATTGTCGCGCAAGCCGCCGTTGCATCGCCGCGCCGCTCGCTAATCGATCCCGACGCACCCGAATTTCTCGCCGTCGGTGATATGCCGGCCCGCATTCGCGACTATTGCCGGCGTACCGGTCAACCGGTGCCGGAAACAGTTGGCGAGATTGTGCGCTGCTGTCTCGATAGTCTTGCCCTGCGCTACCAGCAGGTGATTGATGCACTGGCCGATCTGACTGGCCAGACCATCACTACCGTGCGGATCGTTGGCGGCGGTAGCCAAAATGCGCTGCTCTGCCAATTAACCGCCAATGCTTGCCGGCGTCCGGTGGTGGCCGGCCCTACCGAAGGTACGGCATTGGGCAATATTCTGGTGCAAGCGATTGCGATGGGCTATCTGCCCGATCTGGCGACCGCACGGCAAGTGGCCGCCGCTTCGGTCACGCAGCAACGCTACGAACCGCAGGCGGCAAATCTGTCGCCCTAGTCTCCATTGTGTGCTATCGGGTGTATGACGGACTGCGGCGGTTAAACAACTGCACACTAAGCAGCATTATCGCTTCCCAGTCTCTGTTCACCAGTAGGATGGGTTGCTAAGGTAAGGCGTGTGAACGTGCTTAACTAGCGATTGAGGCAGTTTGACTTCCGCACGCTAGGTATGGATGTTGCTGCCGAATTTCCCGACTACAACTCCGCCATCCGTTCCAATAGCTCGTGTGCCTGCGCCACAATCGCCTCGCGCTCGGTAACGCTGAGCCGGCTGAGACCTAACACTGCCGGGCCAAGCCGTGGATTAGCGCGCAGGCGCGCTTCGTGCGTGATGAGAAAGTTCCAGTAGAGCGTGTTGAACGGGCAGGCGCGCGGCCCGACCCGCGCTTTGCGGTCGTAGAAACATCCCTTGCAGTAGTCGCTCATCTTGTCGATGTAAGTGGCGCTGGCAATATACGGCTTCGTCGCCGTGCGTCCGCCGTCGGCGTTCAACCCCATCCCAATCACATTCGGTGTTACGACCCACTCATAAGCGTCAACATAACATTCGAGAAACCAGTTGTTGACCGCTTGCGGGCGAATACCGGCTAGCAGCGCAAAATTGCAGAGTACCATTAATCGTTCGATATGATGGCAGTACCCGCTGCGCAATACGCGACCGATCACGCAGTTCAGGCAACGCATGCGGGTTTGGCCCGTCCAGTACCATTCCGGCAATGGTCGCTCTGCCTCCCACGCATTGGCCTGCAATAGGTCGGGCATCAGTTCCCAATAACGGTAGTAGATATATTCGCGCCAGCCAATAATTTGGCGTACAAAGCCTTCAACGGAAGCAAGCGGTGCGTGGCCGCGTTGATAGGCGTCAACCGCTGCTTGCGCCGTTTCTAGCGGATCAAGCAGGCCAATGTTGAGCAAGGGCGAGAGGTGGGAATGGAAGAGCAGCTCGTGCTCGCTACTCATCGCATCTTCAAACGGGCCGAAGTCTGGTAACCGATGGGTTATGAAATCGTCGAGCGCGGCTAATGCCTGTGCCCGCGTTACCGGTAGATCAAACTCGTCAGCCGAGCCAATTGCGTTCGGGCAAGCAATCGCGAGATCAGCGATGGTTTGGCGCGTGATTGCATCGGGAGCGAAGCGCGCTGCTGGTGGCACTGGCCGACCGTCGTAGCGGCGGCGGTTTTCATGGTCGAGGTTCCATACGCCGCCGGTTGGTTCGCCGTCCGGTTCGATCAATAAGCCGGTCTGCCGGCGCATTGCCCGGTAAAACGGCTCCATCAGCCCCGGTGGGCGAGCGGGTGGATAGCGTTCGACCAAAAAGAGGGTGTTGGGCAAGATGGTGACGGCAATGCCGAGTTCGGCTGCCAGACTCTGTTGGAACTGGCGAGTGGTGTATTCAGCAGCAGCAACGCAGATGAGGTGGCGAATGCCAAACGTGGCGACGTGCTCGCGTAGACCACTGAGAAAATCCGATGCGGTGCGCAGATCGACCTCGTAGCCGGCGGCGCGCAATTCGGCGGCATAGTGGCGCATGGCGCTGATAATCAGCACGAGTTTGCGGCGGTGGTAAGGGCGTTGGTTAAGGCGGGCTAACGACTCGATCAGTACGACCCGGCGGCCTGTAGCTAAAGCGGGGTGATTTGGGCTGAGCTGATCGCCGAGAATCCAGACCGATTCAGAGAGAGGTGTCATAAGCGGTCGGTTGAGTGGGTAGCATCAAGACGAAGAGGTGGCAAAGGCGCAGAGGATGATAAATGCCAAGGGACAAAGGACGCCAAGTAGCGCAAGGGTTGGATCATAAACCTCTGTGTCCTCTGCAGTAAAAAGATGGCCACAGTCTTTTGTGCTACTGGCGGAAAAGCCGGTCGAGTGCAGCGTTCCACGCCTTCATCCGTTCCGGGTCGCCACCAACGTCGGGGTGATGGAGCCGGGCCATCGCTTTGCGGATCGCGTTCACTTCGTCTTCGCTAATGTGACCAGCCAACGAACTAATATCAATCGTCGCACTGGGGCGTGGTTCTTCGTGGAGCGAGGCTTCGAGCCGTTGGGCGCGGGCGCGCCACATATCGCGCTCGTGGCAGAGGAGCGTATTTTCGCGCATCGTCTCGGTGAGCGTTTCGACCATCTTGGCATGGGCGCGCTGCGCTTCTTGCGCGGCGGCCATAGTCTTTTCTAGTTGGCGGCGCAGCGAACGGATCAACGCTTGCGCTTCAGCTAATTCGCGGCGCAAGCGTTCTAGCTCGCGTTGGGTGCAGCCGTTGCTGGTTGGTGTCAACTCATCCGAGGTTAACACGCCCGACTCCTCATACCTGTTTGACTTCTCTGTCTCTAGTATAGCGCAATTTGCAATTGCGCTAGGGCAGCGTCGATGTAACTATTATACTGCATAAACCAATCGATAACTTTTGCTAGGGCCGGATTGTTGTCATTGCGCAGGTTCATCGCGATATGTCCCCCAAAAACGCGGTAAGGGTCGCGGGGCCTTGCCGCCGCGACCCTTCATACATGTGGCAACGGCCACTTGCCGGTGGCCGTAGGGGGATTATGGGGAGCAACAGTGAGGATTGGGAGGATACATGTCGAGCGATGTCTGTTGCTCCATCGCTCGACCTGTGAAAAGTATAGCAAGCAAGGTTACGGTTGGGTATCCGCCTTAAGACTGATTTGCGAACGTTCCTGCACGACGACGTATGCGTGCTCGATCTCGCGCCGGAACGAGTCTGGAATGCGCGCCCAATCCATTACGTCTACCCGAATAGGAAGATCGCTCTCGATAAATGCCTCGATCAGATCAGATATCCGCTCGCACGGTTGCAGAAGGTCGCGCGGGTTTCGCACCACGAGATCGAGATCGCTCGCAGCATACGCGCCGCCGGTCACCCGGCTGCCATATGCCCATACGTCGTAATCGGGCACATATTGGTGAAGAATGGCGCACACTTTGGTCAAATAACGCTCCGGCAAATCAAGATGATATTGCACACGTATCATTCTTCCTCTTCAAGCATTGTGCCGGTGCGCAATCGCTTGGCCAAGGCCCGCGCGTCACGAATGAAATCCGGCAAGATCGCGAGTGTTGCTTGGACGAAATCTTCGCCGTGGTTATGGGCGGTGTGGTTGCGGTTGGCGCGATAGGCAAACCAACGCTCGACTTCCGCGATTGAGAGCAGGCTGTGTTGAGCGGCGAAGCGCGACAGCTCTTTCACTGGTGTTGCGTCGAGTTTGCGGCTGCTATGACCAAAGTCGCGCAATCACCGCCGGAGCAGCTTGAACGAGACCTCTTGCGCTAGCTCGCAGCCTTTGATGATGGCGAGCCGGAAAATCTCTTCCTCAACTGCATCTCGTTCAGCTACTGCCTGTTGATAGTGAGCTAGCGCCGATTCGAGAGCGCGTAGCGTGTTGTCGAGATGTTCGGTGTTAATGGCCATGGTTAGCCTTTTTTGGCGCAGGCTGGTCTGTCGATCACTGTCACATATTTAGCGCTTAGCCAGCGTTGGTGGCGGCGCGATAGCTCTGTTTGCCAATACTATACCCCCTTGTATTCATTGGGCCGGTATGTTCCCAATACCTGCCTTGCGCCGCTATGCTACAATCGGATGTTGATGCCGTTGTTGTGAACTGTGAGGAGTCTGCCATGACGCAAGCCCCGGCGCGGGTGGGGTTGACTGACACCCGCTATTTTATGCCGCTGTCTCGCCTCGGAGCAGTGCAGCTCATTGAGCGCGGTGTGCTCGCGGCGCTCGACCACGAGTGGTTGCGGGTTGAGTTTATCCGTGATGATATTGTGCGGTTCAAGATCAGTCGCGGCGGCAGTTTTGACGAACATCCAACCTACGCGGTCTGCGCTGATTTGAACGCAGCGCCAGTGCCGTCTTTTACGGTGACGGAAACCGATGCCACTGTCGTGCTTCGACATGCGCGCCTTGAGGTGGTGATTGGGCGCAATCCGTTGACGCTGACGGTTCGTCGTAGCGATGGCAGTCTGGTGTTGGCGACTGCGCTCGGTCACGATGGGTTGCCGTGGGCGTATGCCACGCTGAATGATGCCTTCGCCTTTCACCGTGTCTGCGCGCGCGAAGATGCCTTCTTGGGGTTGGGTGAAAAGACGGGCCGGCTGAATCGCAAGGGACGCGATTTTATTCTGTGGAACAACGACGTGCTCAGTCCGCAAGGGGAGGCCGAATTCGCTGCCGGGCGCGATCCATCCGATCCGCGCACAAAAAATACCAGCACCGAGTTCGACCCCTATTACGTCTCGATCCCCTTCTTCTACCATCTTGACGAGCAGGGCAACGCGGCTGGCTTTTTCCTTGACAACAGCTATCGCCTGCACGTTGATTTTTCTCCTGCCGAAACCTACGGTATCTGCGCGTTGGGTGGCCAATACACCGAATACGTCTTCGCCGGGCCGCAGATGGCCGAGATTCTGGAAGGGTTTACGTGGTTGACCGGGCGGCTGGCGCCGCCGCCGATCTGGGCTTTGGGCTATCACCAGTGTCGCTGGCATCGCTACAGCCAAGCGGAGGTGCTTGCCTTGGCTGCGCGCTATCGCGAGCGCGGCATTCCCTGCGACGCGCTCTGGCTCGATATTGAACACATGGACGGCTACCGCGTCTTTACGTGGAACCGGGCGCTGTTTCCGGATCCGGCGGCGCTGGCGGCTCAGTTGGGCGAGCAGGGGTTTCGCTTGATCACTATCGTCGATCCGGGGGTGAAGGTCGATCCGCAGTTTGCGCTCTACGAAGAAGGGCGGGCCAACGATCTCTTTTGCCGCACGGCCAGCGGTGATCGCTACATCGGGCAGGTATGGCCGGGCCGTACCGCCTTCCCCGATTTCGTCAAGCCAGAGACGCGGGCGTGGTGGGGGAAGCTCACCGCCGAGCATGCGCGTTTGGGTATTGCCGGCATCTGGAACGACATGAACGAGCCGGCTACCGGTGATATTCCGCCCTACGCGATGCGCTTCAACGGCGGGCGCGAGCCACACGAGCGTTATCATAACCAATACGCGCTGTTGATGGCAATGGCGACGGTTGAGGGACTGGCGGAAGCGTTTCCTAATCAGCGCACATTCGTGTTATCGCGGGCCGGCTTCGCCGGTATCCAGCGCTATGCCGCTAACTGGATGGGTGACAACTGCGCGCGCTGGGATCATCTCTGGCTGAGTATGCCGATGGCGATGGGGATGGGGCTATCGGGGCAGGCATTTGTCGGCGCCGACATTGGCGGTTTTGCCGGTGATACCCAACCCGAACTGTTTGCCCGTTGGATGCAGTGCGCGGCGCTGACCGCTTTCTGCCGTAACCACAGCGCCTACGGCCACATTGACCAATACGCTTGGTCGTTTGGCCCGGCGATCGAGCGGATTGCCCGCGACGCGATCGTCTTGCGCTATCGCTTGCTGCCCTACCTCGCTACCGCCTTTATGCGCGCCGTTGAAATCGGCGAACCAGTGCAGCAGCCACTCGTGTTTGCCTACCAGACTGACCGGCTGACCCGCGAGATTGACGACCAATTTCTTGTGGGGCGCGATCTGCTGGTCGCGCCGGTCTACGCGCCACAGGCAACCGCGCGCCAGCTCTATTTGCCGGCGGGGGAGTGGTACGATTGGCAGAGCGACACATGGTATGTCGGCGAGCAATTTATTGTTACCGCAGCCCCGCTCGACCGCATCCCGCTGTTTGCCCGCGCCGGCGCGGTGATTCCGCTCTGGCCGGAAGCGCCGGTCTCGACGATGGGGTATTATCCGCCGACTATCGAACTGCACCTCTTTGTGCCGCAGCGCGATGGCGTCTACACGTCAGAGCTGCATGAAGACGATGGCCTCACCTTCGATTTCCGGCATGGCGCGTACTACCGCACCACCTTCTGGGTCGAACGGCGCGGACAGCAGCTCTTGCTGCGCGCTGCTGTGGACGGTCATGGTTTTGCCGCCTTTACCCGCGAGACGTTCACGCTGGTGATTCATGGTGCGCAGCCGGCAACGGTCACGATTGATGGTGTGGCCTACCCGCTGACCAATGGCCGGGTAACGTTTGCCAATCGTGGGCAGGGGTTTGTGGCGGTGTGCGCGATCTAAATTGATCTGCGGGTTGCCTACGCTAGAGTATAGCGGAGACAACCCGCAGGTGGGATAATTCTGTGTATGGTGTGTGCTACCATGGTGGGCAGATTGGCTAACGTTACAATGACCATAGTCTCCTGCGCGGTATGTTGCAGAATCGGCTTGGACTGCTGTCAACGTTACCGATTTGGTGTCGAGAGGATATTCCTTTACAATGGGTAGAAGCTTGGTGCTCTATGCTGGCTAAACCTATATTGGTATGCATTGCGATGTTTCGGCGCGTGCTCTAGGTTGACCTTATCGAACGCAAACCAGTTGCTGGTTCAGCAAAAAGCTGGCGAACTCTTTTCCCTGCTTTTGAGCTTAACCGGCAGCGTGTTTTGATGAATCTGCTAGTGGTAGTGCCGCATCCAGCAGCAATGTATCGGTGCGGCAAACAATACCTGCATATTATGAACGTGTATAGAGATGGGATCAGCGGGATGTTGACGCCGGATGCTATCGAGATCCAACTAGCAACGCACTATGGAAGTTAGCGTTGGCGAATCCTTTCTATTACTGGACACCACGAGGTAAACGACGAGCGCAGGGTGGGCAGTGGCAGCACTTGCTCGTCCAAACCGACAGCACGCTTGTTGCGCTGACAACGGCCATCCAAGCCGTCGACGACTCGGTTGATGAGACACGTCCCTTGATCGACACGCAGGCCAATGTTACTACGCGCGAATCGCGCACCATCACCTCTTCCCAGCCAGCGCTTCGTTCGGCGCAGGCCAGTTCACATCATTGATGCCACTTTGGTGGCCTTGATCTCGCTGCCACTCATCAAGCTATGCAGATACGATCGTTCACGATCCCGTAGCCGGTCACTAGCCGATTTTTTTCGTAGTCTTGATCCGATTGCCACCTCACTGGCCGTGATGGAGGAGTCCTTACTTGCGTCTTCAGTTGACCACCACTGGTGATGCAATTGATAAGATTGCTGGCGACATCACCGCTCTTCGCGGCAGCCTTGATCAGGCTTAGCAAGTGATTGGGCAATGCGAATACGTGGTCGCCACGCTGCATTCAGAAAGTGAAGTCTGCGTAACAAAGCCTTCCTGCGCTGCTTAATCAAATGGCATGGTTCTGTCCATGGCCTTAGCGTGGCTCGGCTTAACCCACATCGGCTGGCTCGTGCAAGGTCTTGAGATGCTTGGATCAGCGTTTGCCGGCTCGAAACGAGAGACGGCTACGCATTGCCGAGGATTTATACGTATAAGAAAGGTAACATACGGGATGTTGCACCATCGATGCTGAGCAATTGCGTGAACCTCTACCGGGTAGCGCGTGACTAACATATTCAGAGCGCTGCATAACCTCGTCTTAATCTTCGTTTGCTACGATAGCCAGCGCTAGGCAATCGCTCAACTACTACGAGGTGATCTATGGCGTTGTTTCTGCTTGTGGTGGGGTTTTTCATGCTCTTGTTCGCTGGTTTTGTCTTTTACCAAGGCAATCACTTGGGGCATTATATTGAAACTCAAGGCACCGTGATAGATCTAAAGGTCGACGAAGAAGGCGCGGCGGCGCCAGTGGTGCGCCTTATTACGCAGAACGGTCAGGAAGTGATCTTCACCGGGAAGACGGCTTCCAACCCTCCCGCCCATACCGTTGGTCAAATCGTCACTGTCCGCTACTCACCTAACCGCCCCGACCAAGCGAGTATCAAGGGCGAAGGCAACCTATTTCTGATCGTCTTTGGAGTGGTGGGCGCCATTCTGTTCGGGTTGGGAATGGTAGCGTTGGTGCTGGGCTGGTGAGGCGGCGGTGGTTGTGAGAGTTATTATCTTGCTCCTGCTGCTCGTTGCCGGTTGCGCGCCGTTACCGGTAACTGCACCCACCTCTACGCCGCCGGCGCGGTTGTCGCGGCAAGCACGTTGGCAAATTCAATACACCGGTACGTTGCAGATCGATGTGAATGTAGACGTGTTCAACGTCGATCTCTTTGACACGCCGTCCGAGACCATCGCCCTGCTGCGCCGGCGCGGCGTGTTTGTGATGTGTTATTTCAGCGCCGGCTCGTATGAAGATTGGCGGCCTGACGCCGCGCTCTTTCCGCCAGCAGTGTTGGGTAACGAGATGGCTGGCTGGCCCGGCGAGAAGTGGTTAGATATCCGACAGATCGATGTGTTGGCACCGATCATGCAGGCCCGGCTTGAGCTTGCGGTCAGTAAGGGGTGTGATGGCGTCGATCCCGATAATGTGAATGGGTATGCCAACGATACCGGCTTCCCGTTGACCGCCGCCGATCAGGAACACTACAACATCTTTCTCGCCGAAGCAGCCCATCAACGTGGCTTGTTGATCGGTTTGAAGAACGATCTCGATCAAATTCCTGTCTTAGTTTCCTATTTTGATTGGGCGCTCAATGAAGAGTGCTTTTCGTACCACGAGTGTGACTTGCTGTTGCCCTTCTTGCACGCTGGCAAGCCGGTGTTTGTGATTGAGTATGAGCTGGAACCGGCAGTGTTTTGCCCGCAGGCGCTGGCTATGAATGTCAATGCGTTACATAAGCATTGGCAACTCGATGCCTACCGGGTTGATTGCCGTGAGTGGCCGGTAAGGTCGTAACGTTTGCGCAGCTCTCGTGCTGGTTTTGTCTTGCGACATACGCATAGTTGATGTGGAATGCGGCAGTTTAACTGCCGCATTCCCTATTAAGGATGAAGGCAGTGTAACATCAGAGCGGCATTGCGCATCTTCCTTGGCAGAGGGTTGACCGGTACATGTTCTGCCGGTAACGATGAAGGAGCCTGTGATGAATCTTGCCGAATTTCAAACCCAATTGCGCGCGTATACCCAGCCGGTGGTGGTGGATTTTTGGGCGCCGTGGTGTATGCCGTGCCGGGTGACGCGGCCCATTTTGAAGCGGCTGGCGCAGGAATATCAGGGGAAGGTGGCACTCTGGGAGATTAACGCCGAAGATCATCCTGACCTGTTGCGCGAGTTGAAGATTTTTGGCATCCCGACCCTGATTGCGTTTCGCGATGGCCAAGAGATTTCGCGCCATATTGGCGCTAAGCCAGAGCGCGATCTGAACGAGATGTTTCGCCTGCTCTCGGAAGGCAAGACGCCGCCGCGCCTGAAGCCGGTTGAGCGCCTGCTGCGGATTGCGATCGCGTTAGTACTGGTGGCGCTGGCTTTTGCGACGGGTGGCGGTTGGCCGTTGTATGTGCTGGCCGGTCTCGTCTTCTTTAGCGCCGTCTATGATCGTTGTCCGGTGTGGAAAGCGATTACCGGGTGGGTGCAAGATATCGCCAGCAAGCAGAACTCGGGGAGGGCTTCGTGAAAATCGCCTTTGCCACCGATGACCATCAGACAATTAGCCCGCATCTTGGCCGAGCCCAATGGTATGAGGTGGTGACGATTGAGCAAGGGCAGGTGGTGAGCCGGGAGGCGCGCCCGAAAGGCCGGCACTATCATCAGGAAGGCGAAGTGCACGAGCATCACCGCCATTGTCACCACGGCTCGCACCACTGGTTGATGGAAGCCGTGCCTGATTGCCAGATGGTGGTGGCCCGCGGTATGGGCGAACCGGCCTTTCAGGGGGTGCAAGCTGCCGGCATTCAGGCGATCTGTACGCCTTTACGCACGATTGATGATGCGGTACAGGCGTATATCAACGGTACCCTGACCCACCATCCTGAGCGGGTGCATCGCCGGCATTGAGCGTGGCGCAGTGGCGCAGCATTGGATCATTACGCGGGCCTCCTCCTCGCTGGGGTGAGGGAGTTTGACGTAAAGCCGTAAAGGTCGTAAAGATCGCGCAGGGGTGGGAATGGGCGAGAGTGGGCGTAGCTTTCCTTACTCATATCTCCCCTTCCCCAGCGGAGAGGCCGGAGGGCCGCTCGATCGCGTACCCCGATGGTGCGATTGCGGGGCAGACCACCATCCCAACTATCGTTACGCTTTAGCGTTGTCCTCACAGCGGGGGTGAGGCATCTCATTTCCTCACACATTCATACCACACCCGCGTCCTTTCGCGGAACCCTGCGACCGGCGCGCAATGGGTTTGCAGCCACGCACTGATCTGATTGCTCTGTGCGCGCCCGCCGAAGAGTATGTAACGCAACCGACCTGCTGCGACTAGTTCCGCAAGCCCTTCAGCCTCAATCACCGGATCACTGCCGCTAAACCCTCCTCTGTACAATACCGGCCTGCCGGTCGCCAGCACCAGTGGCGCACCAATTTGCGCGCTAGGCACAGCGACGAGATAGTCAATGCCTTAAGTGTGGGCTTGCAAGAAGGCCAGCAATGTGCTGGGATTGGCGGCCTGATCGGGCGGGTGTTGGTTGGGGAAGGCCGGCGCCTCAGCCGGCGCCGAGAGATCCGTGCCGAACTGTGATCCGCCATACGCACCCGGCAGTGCCACATCCGGGTTTTGCTTGGCCACGGTGAGCACTGACCATGCTAGTGGGGTGATGAGCATGGCGACAACCAGAAAGGCATATGCTGCCACGAACGCCATCTGCCGCAGCCACCAGCGCCCCATTAGCAGAGCGATCAAACCGCTGGCCAGCCCAATTGCCGCGAGCCGCAGCCACCACGCATCTTATCCGTATTGCCTCGCCAGCCACCATTGGAAGGCGAGCGTGCCGGCAGCCGCTAACGCCAGTGTCCACTGCACCCAACCCTGTTCCCGTTTGCGCCACCAGACTGCTACCCCGCTGCCGATCACCGCTGCTAGCGGCGCAGCTAACATGATCAGGTAGTAATCGTGGAAGAAGTTGGCGACGCTGAAGAAGACCAGTCCAATTAAGAGCCAGCCGCCCCAGAGTATGACTGCCTGATGCTCGGCAGCTAATGGCCGTGACGGGTGCGCGGTAATGGTTAGTCCGATCAAGCAGACTAACCCAAAGGGCAATAGCCAGCTTAGCTCTTTGGCTAACGGCGGCACGAACAAGCGGATGGCTGACGGCGTGCCGATCTCTTGCGCGAATATGTCATCGCTTGGGCGACTTGCTGGTGGGAAGGGTGGCCCACCGCCTACACCCGGCGGCGGTTGGGCAAAAGGAGGATACGGAGGATTATCCGGCGATTGGTTTGGGTGGTAGCTACTGGAATCGGTGATGCCTGCCGGCGGTGCGCCCGACGCATTGCGCTGCATCCCCAGCAGACGGTTGATCCTGTTATAGCCGATCATCAACTCGACCACGCTATTGCGCTGGCTGCCGCCGACGTAAGGACGGGCGCTGGCCGGCGTTAGATCGACAATGATGGCCCACAATAGCGACGCCGTTAGCAGCAAGACGGTCGTGACGCCAAGCTGGAAGATCTTCTGCCGCTATGGTTTACTTGTGCCAAAGAAATAGAGGGCGTAGAGTGCAGGCAGCGGTAAAAACACTTGCAGCATCTTGATATTAAACCCCAATCCCATCAGCCCGCCGCCAAGCAACAGCCAGCGCAGCTTACCGTTCTCGGTGGCCGTGATGAATGACCACGTTGCCAACAGCAGCGTAAAAACCAGCTCCCATCCATCGTGTTATTGCGATCGGTACCGATCACCACTGGCGTGATCGCAAGAACGGTGGCGGCGACGAGACCGGCTAGCGTCCCCGTGTGGCGCTTGACCAGTGTATACAGCAGCGGAATGCCAAAGATACCGGCGAGGATGTTGGGCAAGCTGACTGCAAACCCGTTCACACCCAACGCCAGCGCAAAAGTAGCCTCAATCCACAAGCCAAGCGGCGGCTTATCAACCGTCACCGAACTACCCGGTTCGGCAGCGACAAAGAAGAAGTTATGCCACGATTGCAGCATCGACTTGACCGCCGCCGTATAGTACGCATTGGCGTCGCCAATTGCTTGGATATTGGAGAAGTGCAAGCTGGCGGAGAGCGCCATCAGCGCCAGCAGCACGGCGCGGTTGAAGGTCAGCCCGTGCTGGCGTGGCCGTTCCAGCCACGAAGCGGGTTCAGGCAACGGTTGGATGGCGGTTGAAGAGTTCATGAGGACATACCCTCTAATCTCTATGCACCAAACTCTGCTCGTTCTTGATGAGCGACGTGGTTCGGCATGTCATACCCATACTCGCTCGCTGCCGTTGCAATGTGGGGGTGTTTGGGAATTAAACGGTTGGATCAGCGACCTCAATCGTTATAGACCGCCAACGCGCGCTCCGTTCACCCCGCCAGCTCATGAGAGCGCTTGATCATCAGTCCCGAGGTCGGCTGGCTGGCGCGCATTTTGAATGACACCTTTGTCGATTCGCTCAGCACCATTGCCGGGCAGAATCAAATCGGGCTGCTCCTATTGGGAGCAGGATAGCGCCAAAATGCAGGAGTTCGTCACGTCAGCGCAGAAATGCCCCTCTGCGCAAGCTTGACACTGCTTATCACTAGCAGAACGAGGCTTGTTGGCGGTATTGAGCAACTTGTAGCATTGCCAGCAGCTTGGGCTGGTCTGGCATAAGCTGTCAGGCTTCGCGCCCGTCTGCCGATGCTCGTACCTGATGTCGAGATGATCATCAGTTTACGCAGAATCTCTGCCCTGCAACCACGCTACCACCTTTGCCCGTGCGATCACCGTCGCTTGAGCCTCGGTGCGTCGGCGCACTTCGACCTGCCCGGCGGCCAGCAGTTTTTCGCTCACCACCACCCGCCACGGCGCACCGATCAGATCGGCGTCGTTTAACTTCACCCCCGCCCGCTCGTCGCGGTCGTCGAGCAGCACTGCCAACCCGGCGGCGCGCAATTCGCCGGCTAGTTCTTGCCCTGCGGCTGCCACTGCTTCACCCCGGCCTAACGTGACCAGATGCGCATCCACCGGCGCGATGGCCGCTGGCCAAACGATGCCGCGTTCGTCGTGGTGCTGCTCGACGGCGAGGTGCAGCAGCGGTTCGAGGTCGAGTTCGATTCCAGCAAGGTGCAATGACCGGTTTTGACCATCAGCGTCTTGCACTAGTAGATCTGTAGGTTGCGGTTCGCTGATCGCGCCGATGACTGCGCCGCGCCCTTCGCTGCGCGTCGCGCCGCAGCGTGGACAAGCGTCGCCGGCGGCGGCTTGAGCGATGTCAGCGACAATCGTCGCTTGCCAGTCGCGCCCGTAAACCACGTCGCGCAGATGGTAGCCGGGCCGGTTCGCGCCGGCGACCAGTGGCGCGCCGTTGCTAACGCTCAGATCGGCCACCACCAGCACCTCGCGCAACCCTACTGGCGAAGCGTAACCGGGCGTCGCGCCGCAGGCTTGAATCTGCTCAGCGCTGGCCGGCACAAGGTCGCCGGCATCGATCGCCGCAGCTAGCTTGGTCAAACTCGCTTCGCGGTCGCCGCGCACTACGGCGAACACCAGCCGTTGCCTGCGCTGGTCGTAAAAGAAGAGGGCCTTGGCCGTGGCAGCTGTCGGGATGCCGAGATATTCGGCCAGCGCCGCGATCGTATTCGTGCCGGGCGTCTCGACCAGACTCATCGCTGGCGTTGGGCCGGTGTAGGGTGGCGGTGGCGCCAATGGGGCCAGTTCGAGCGGCGCACGCCAGCCGCATGTCGGGCAATCGAGGGTGGCTTGCGGTGCGGCTTGGCTGTCAACGATAAGCGTGGTTGCGCCGGTGGCAAGCAAGGCGTCAGCAATGTTGCCAAGCCCGCACTGGTGCAACGCTTCGCCAAGCTGCGCGCGGGCAGCAGTGAGCAAGCTCTGCGTCTGCGCTGCATCAAGCGCCAGCGCCGCCCAGCTCAGTGTAGCCGACACCGGCAAATCCAGCAAGGTGGAACGGCTGCGAGCCGGTCGCTTCCGCCGCCGCCAACTCCAGATCGTCTGCGGCAATTGCCGGTACGAGTCGATGTCACGCCGGGCCAGCGCAATAATCGTCTTTAGCCATGGTTCGACGGTGGTGGTTGGCAGCGTCACCTCTTGCGCGCCGCCAGCGTGCATTGCTGCGGTCAGATGCGTTGCCAAACGCCGCAGCGCCGCGCTGCCCAACGGCAACAACGCCGGCGCGCCGTCGTTCAGTGTGCGCAGGATGCCGGCTCGCCATAACAATTGTTCTGCTACTGAAGTGGCTTCGGCGGGCGCTTGGCGCAACGTGCGCCCAAACAAGCTGGTAAGATGCATCAGTGTCGCTCCATCCATTCAGTCAGTGCAGGTATTGCCCGCGCAGCGCTCGCCGGGGGAAGTCGACGCATACGTCGTCCCGATGTTATTACTGCGTCGCCTTGGAATGCGTCAACTTACCCAAACAACCCCAACTGCTCTGGTGCTTCAGGTGAACGATCCCCCGCTGCGGTCACTGGCGCTCCCAACCCACGTAGCCGGGCCGCGATCTGGCGGCACAGATGCGGCGATTGCGTTTCGTCAGGGCAGTGCATAAACAGGTAGATGTTGGAGTCGGTCGCGACCCATTCGGCGATCCGCGCTGCCCATTCATCTAAAAAGGGCGCATTGCGCGCCAGATCGGGATGGCCAATGTAGCGCACCAGTGTTGGCCCGCGGCTGCGCAGCGGGCGTAACGGCACGTCAGGCTTGCGCTCACGGGCATCATTTAGTAATACTCCGCCGGGATCGTTCGGGTTCCGGATCGGGCGCACGTCCATGATTACTCGCCCGATCCGGTATCGCTCCAGCAACTCCATTAGCGGCGCTTCCGCCACTGGTAAATACCAGTCGGGGTGGCGCACCTCGATTGCCAGTTCCACTTCGCGCGGCCAACCGGCCACAAACCGCTCGAGATCGGCGCGGCGAGCCGGGCTGTACCCCGGCGGCAATTGCAGAAAGAACGGGCCGCACCGTTCCCCCAACCCTTGCATCCGTTCGACAAAGGCGCGCGCCTGCGACAACTTCTCGGCCAGCGGCCCGGTATGGCTCACCTCGCGCGGCAATTTGCAGCAAAAGCGAAAGCTGGCCGGCGTCTCGGCGACCCACCGCGCTACGGTTGCCGGCGACGGCGTCGCGTAGAAGGTGGTGTTACCTTCCACGGTCGTCAACTGCCGGCTATACAGCTTGAGAAACTCGCTGCTGCGCGTTCCCGGCGGGAATAAGTCGCCTATCCAGCCGGGGTAGGCCCACACCGCGCAACCGATTCTGATCATGGTTGTGCCTTAATATGTTTGTAAACGCAAAGACGCAAAGCTGTTTTGAGAATCTTTCTGCCACACGTGTGCATAGCCCTTCGAGGTTAGCTCTTACCTTCTCAAATCACCCCCACCCCTGCCCCTTTGCGGCACCAGACAGCCGTCCGGCTTTACCGCACCTTTGCTTCGTCCTAGAACCGCTCACTGATTACCTTAGGTTGGGTAAACAACCGCAGATAATCGCTCCCGCCGGCCTTACTGTCGGTGCCCGACATATTGAAGCCGCCGAACGGTTGCACCCCCACCAGCGCGCCGGTACACTTGCGGTTGAAATAGAGATTGCCGACATGGAACTCCTCACGCGCCCGTTCGAGCCGTTCGAGCTTGCGGCTATAGAGGCCGCCGGTCAGACCGTATTCAGTATCGTTCGCGATGGCCAACGCCTCGTCGAAGTTAGCGGCGCGGATGAAGGCCAGCACCGGCCCAAAAATCTCTTCTTGCGCGATACGAGCGTGGGGAGGCACATCGGCAAACACGGTAGGATTGATAAAGAAACCACCGTCTTTCACCAATTCGTGGTCGATCACCTCACCGCCGGCCACCAACCGCCCCTCTTCTTGTCCAATCGCGATATACTGGCTGATCGAATCGAAGGCGCGCTGATCGATCACCGCACCCATATCTGTCTCTGGCTTGGTCGGATTGCCTAGCCGTAACGCTTTGGCTTTCTCAATCACCCGCTGCAACACCTGATCGTAGACCTGATCAACCACAATTGCCCGCGAACAGGCGCTGCATTTTTGGCCTTGGAACCCAAAGGCGCTCACAACAATCCCGGTTGCCGCCGCCTCAAGATCGGCTGTCTCATCGACGATAATGGCATCTTTCCCGCCCATCTCAAGGATCGGACGCTTAAGCCAATTTTGGCCGGGTTGGCGTATGGCGGCGCGCTGCTGGATGCGCAGGCCGACATTCTTTGAGCCGGTGAAGCCGATGAAGCGCACTAGCGGGTGGTCGACCAGAAAATCACCGATCACCGCATCTTCGCCGGTGACGAGATTGACGACTCCCGGCGGCAAGCCAGCCTCTTCCAAAATCTGCACCAGCAAGTTCGCCATTACCGGCGCACGCGGCGACGGCTTGAGCACCACCGTATTCCCAACCACAATCGGCGCCACCGTCAGCGTTGTTGCAATCGCGAGGGGGAAATTCCACGGCGGAATCGCTAACCCCGGCCCCAGCGGAATATAGCGCAACTCGTTAAATTCGCCGGGGTAGGGCACGAGCGGTTGTCGTTCACCTTGGAGTATCAACGCCTGCCGCGCGTACCACTCGCAAAAATCGATCGCCTCGGCTACATCAGCATCGGCTTCGACCCAATTCTTGCTCACCTCGTACATCATCCACGCCGCCAGTTCCTCTTTCCGTCGGCGCATAATCGCCGCTGCGCGTAACAAGACCTGCGCCCGCGCGCTCACCGGTGTGCGCGACCAAGTGCGGAAGGCGGCGTCAGCCGCGAGTACTGCCTGATGGGCCTGCTCTTGCGAGGCGCTGCTGGCGTAGCCGACCACCTTCTTCGGCTCAGCCGGGTTGATCGAAGCAAGCTTGCGCTCGGTCACGATGTGTTCGCCGCCGATCACCAGCGGATATGTCGCGCCCTGTTGTCCAGCGACGTGCCGGATCGCCCGCTGCATCGCCGCGCGCCGGTCGCCGCTGTCAAAATTGCCAAACGGTTCGTTTTGAAAAGGGGTCAGCATATTCTTCTCCTTGCCGCTGTAGGCCTGCCATCACTGCTCATTGTAGCAGGGAAACGGACGAGCCGCGCTAAACATCATTCCTTGCCTGCCGAGAGCTGGGGAAGGGCCGAAGGTGAAGGCCAATGACATAGCTGCAGAGGCGGCAAAGGCGTAGTAGAGCCGGACAGCCGTCTAGTTTCGCACAGGCGTGAAACACCAAGGCGTAAAGAGCGCAAAGGGTTGGGAATGAGGAGGCGGGAGCGAGGCCCTTTTCCTATTCCTCACACCCTTCTCCTGATCTCCCCTCCTCTAGCGGGGGAAGGGGCCGGGGGTGGAGGCATCTTCTCCCAGCGAGAGGGGGCAAGGGGGAAAGGGCCATCAGCCCGCGCAGCGGGCTTAGTACGGATAGCCCGGCCCTTGAGGGCCGGGTGCCGTAAAAAGACGCAAAATGCACAACAATAGTTTGTTTTTGAGAGTGTTCGTGGCTATCCAACCCAACCCCCTCTTCTGCCACGCGGGAGAGGGGGTTGGGATAACCCACTTTACGCAGTCGCCATCGCCGCCTTCTGTTTGGCCTTTTCTTCCTCGACCAGCACACGGCGCAACACCTTGCCGACCAGCGTCTTAGGCAGCTCGGTGCGGAACTCAACCTCGCGTGGTACCTTATACGGGGCAAGGTGCAACTTGCAGAACTCCTTAATCTCTTCAACGGTCGGCTGCTCACCCGGCTTTGGCACAACAAACGCCTTCACCGTATCATCGCCACGCTGTGGATGCGGAATGCCGACGACCACTGCTTCCATCACCTTGGGGTGCATAAAGAGCACTTCCTCGACATCGCGCGGCAGCACCTTCAAACCGCCGACGTTGATCATATCCTTCTTGCGGTCAACGATATAGAAGTAGCCGTCCTTATCCACGCGCGCAATATCGCCAGTGTGCAGCCAGCCATCGGCATCGATCGTCTGCGCCGTCTCCTCAGGCCGTTGCCAATAGCCCTTCATCACCTGCGGCCCACGCACGCACAGCTCGCCGGTTGCATCGCTGCCCGGTTCAATCTCCTTGCCAGTGTCAAGATCAATCACCTTTGCCTCGGTATCGGGCAGCGGGATGCCAATGCTACCGGCACGACGCTCGCCAAAGACCGGATTGCAATGCGTCACCGGGCTGGCCTCGGTCATGCCGAAGCCTTCGACGAGACGGCCACCGGTCAGTTGGCCGAACTTCTCTTGCACGTCCATCGGCAGCGGCGCCGATCCACTGATACATGCCTTTACGCTGCGCAGGTCGTACTCGTTGACCTTCGGGTGGTTAATAATGCCGATGTACATCGCCGGTACGCCGGGGAAGAGCGTGCAGCGCTCGCGCTGGATAACTTTCATTACATTGTCGATCGGGCGCGGGCTGGGCACGATCACAATCTCGGCCCCGATGTGGATGCTGTACATCATCGCCACGGTCATCCCGTAGACGTGGAAGAAGGGGATGGCTGCCATCATCTTCTCACCACCGGGCTCACCACGAGTCAACCACGCTGCTACTTGTACCGTGTTAGCAATGAGATTCCGGTGGGTCAGCATCGCCGCTTTGGGCAGGCCGGTGGTGCCGCCGGTGTATTGGAACAGGGCGACATCATCGGGCTTGATATTGACTTTGGGCGGCGTCGGGCCGTACTTCTCGAGCAGGTGCTGAAAGAAGAAGATGTCCTGCTCAGGCATGACATCAACCCATTCCGGTGTCTTCTTTTGCGCACTCTTCACCAGCAGATTCGAGGGGAAGCCGAGCGTATCAAAGATATGGGCCACGATCACCCGCTTGACCGGCGTTTCCGCGCGCACCTCACGCAAGCGCGGCCAGAACAGGTTCAGTAACACGATCGTTTCAGCGCCCGAGTCATGCAGTTGGTGCTGCAATTCGCGCCCGGTGTAGGTTGGATTGGTGTTGACCACGATCGCGCCGAGCCGCATACAGGCAAAGAAGGTGATAATGTAATGCGGCGAGTTGGGCAACATCACCGCCACCCGATCCCCTTTGCGCACACCGAGCTGGTAAAGCGCCGTCGCCATCCGGTCAACTTTTTCGTTCAACTGCCGATAGGTGAATTTGCCGCCAATGGTGAATCGCCCGCCCAGCAGATAGCGCAACACAAAATTGGTAGCAGTGTGATCGGCGTAGGTTTTGGCGCTGTTGTTTAACATGTCGCTGAGCGTAATGTCAGGATAAGTCAGCGACTGCGGCACGCTCGGCTCGTAGTACGACAACCAAATCTTGTCCAAATTGCACCTCCTTGTGCGACCTAACGTGATGAAGGGGAATACAATACATTGCTTACCGCTCAGCGGTGAAGGCGATCGCCTTCACCGCGCCGCCGGCCATTGCCTACACATCGTCGCGGAGCCAGCCCCGCTCGCGGGCGATGAACTTGATCGTTGCATCGTCGGGCGGGTACAGTCCGGCTGCTTGATAGGCGTATGCTAACAGTGCCGCGCCGCCGATCAAGCCAATAATCAGACCAAGCAGAAAGGTGAAGACACCGATCACCTGTTTCATACAACCTCCCCGTGTCTCTTCCCATGCACATTGGGGAAATACACTTCGATTGTACCATATTTTACCGGCGTTGGAAGTGAATCGAGTATAATAAAGGTGTTGCCACTCTGCTCCTTCCCAGTCTGTGTACGCAAGCTATTTCCCTTCTGCTAGACGATCACGCTGGTTGTTGCCCGATGATGGAAACAAGGAGTTGTCCAATGGCTAAAGTGAAAATGACGCGGGGCAAGTTTAATGGGATTCAAGCCTGTGCTGACGCCAATGGCATTATTGCAGCGGCGGCGATGGATCAGCGCGGTTCGCTAAAAAAGGCGATTGCAAAAGCGCGTGGTGCAGATGCATCGAACGAAGATCTGACAATGTTCAAGACCGCTGTCACGCGCATTCTCACTCGCTACGCGAGCGCCATTTTGATGGATCCGGAGTACGGCTTGCCGGCGATTGCCCAGCGCGCTCCCGGTACCGGTGTTTTGCTGGCCTACGAGAAGACCGGCTATGACGCTTCGGTTCGTGGTCGCTTGCCCGATCTGCTCGATGTCTGGAGTGTGCGTCGGCTGAAAGAAGCTGGTGCCGATGCGATCAAGATTCTGCTCTACTACAATCCTTTCGATGATCCGGCAATTAACGAGATCAAGCATGCCTTTATCGAGCGGATCGGCGCCGAGTGCGCGGCCAACGATATTCCTTTCTTCCTTGAGCCGATCGCCTACGATGACACGGTTGGCGATGAGAAGAGCTTTGAATTTGCGCTGGTGAAGCCCAAGTATGTCACCGCCTATATGGCCGAGTTCTCGAAGCCGCAGTATGGTGTTGATGTGCTCAAGGTCGAAGTGCCCGTGAATGTGAAGTTTGTTGAGGGGATGCGCGTGTTTAGCGGCCAAAAAGCCTATAGCCGTGAAGAGGCGAAGGAATACTTCCGGCAGGCTGCTGCTGCTGCGTGCAAACCCTTCATCTATCTCAGCGCTGGCGTCTCTGATGAGGTGTTCCGCGAGACGCTCGAGTTGGCTGCCGAAGCTGGAACGCCCTTCGCTGGTGTGTTGTGCGGCCGTGCAACATGGCAAGATGGTATTCCGGTCTATGCCCAGCAGGGGTTGGCGGCACTAGAAGCATGGCTTGAAGATCGCGGCGTGGCCAATATTACCGCGCTGAATGAGACGCTGGCCAAGGGTGCGAAACCGTGGTGGACGATCTACGGCGGTCTGGAGAATATTGAGATTGTTGATCTGCCAGTGGTGAGTTAGTTCCTGCCTCACTTAGCTCCCTTCTCCTCCTAGTGGGAGAAAGGGGTGGACAGAACGCATACGTGTATATGGTTTGCTCTCACCCCTCGCTCCCTCTCTCACCTCACGGTGGGAGAGGGGGCGTACCGTGTCACTGGCTCAGCTATGCACTCGACCGCAAGGAATGATCGCTCCTCGCTTGCAGAGTGGGAGAGGGGATGGGGGTGAGGGCCATCAGCCCGCGCAGCGGGCTTCGTAATGGTAGCCCGGCCCTTTAGAGCCGGGTTGTCTGGTGAATGCAGATGTTCTGTCTGCCCTTGAACCAGCAGGAGAAGGGGGTTACAGTCCCACAATCCCCATTCCACCCCTTCCGGCCCGGCGCAGCCGCTCGATGGTTGACCAGCGCGGCGTCTCAGGAACGCGCGTTGGTTGCAACCCCTGCACTATCAAGCGCATCGAATCGCGCCAGCGCGCCGGTGGTTCAGATGGCATTGCTACGGTCTGCGCCGCCTCTTCAGCCAGTAACAGGGTAATCGCTGCAACCGCCGCCGCAGCTTCTTCTTCGGTTGGCGTGCCAGTGGTCGTGATGAGCATGATGCCGTCTCCTCCAAAGAAACCTTATCGTTCTTCGGTGTAGCTTAACGACAATCCGTTTCCATCCGTCGCACCTGCGTTAATCCGTGCCCATTCCGTCTGCCGCCCTGCATAGCACGTGCCGAAAACGGGAACTTGTTTCGGCGCTACCCCCTCTCACAATAACACCAGCGAGCGGCATGCTACGCCTGATCCGTGTATATCCGTCTCCCATTTCACTAAGTCTGCCCTATTAACCGCTGTACCATCACGCGCTGTGCTGCTAATTCGCGTTCGGCAGGCAACGGCGCTAGTTCGACCTGCGCCCCGTAGCGCCGGCGCAGCGCCAGCCTGATCAAGTGATCGGTCAGTTGCGGATTTTTCGGCAACAACGCACCGTGCAGATAACACCCAAACGTATTGCGGTAGATTGCACCGCCCCAGCCGTCTTGGCCGTTGTCGCCATAGCCGGCTAGTACCTTGCCTAGTGGTTTGACACTTGCCCCGTGGAAGGTGCGCCCGCTGTGGTTCTCAAACCCCACCAATCGCCACGGCCCCCGTCCTAGATCAACCTCGATCACAATGTTGCCGATCATCCGCTGTTTGCCGGCGATGGTATGCACATCCAGCACCCCTAAACCGGGCAGCCGCTCGCCGGTGTGGGTAAGGAAGTAGTGACCGAGCAATTGGTAGCCGCCACAGATTGCCAGCATAACCAGATCGTTCTCCATCGCGGCCCGCAATCCCGGCCCCTGCCGCTCGATCAGATCGGTTGTGATCAGCGTCTGCCCGCTATCTTGACCGCCGCCGAAAAACGCCAGATCGACCGATCCCCAGTCAATCATATCACCGGGATTTACAGGAATAACCTCTAGCTCAATGCCGCGTCGCAGGCAACGTTGGCGCAGGGCGATCACGTTGCCGCGATCGCCATAGACATTCATGTGATCCGGGTAGAGGTGGGCCAAGCGCAATCTGATCATGCTCGCACCAAATAATCTCCCTCGCCGATCCACGTATACGTCGTCAATTCCCGCAATCCCATCGGCCCGCGTGCGTGCAGCCGGTTGGTTGAGATCGCCACTTCAGCCCCCAAGCCGAACTGACCGCCATCGTTGAAGCGGGTACTCGCATTAACAAACACTGCGGTCGCATCGACTTCGCGCGTAAATCGAGCTGCGCTGATCGGATCGCCGGTTAGGATAGCCTCAGAATGACCACCGTACTGGGCGATATGATCGAGCGCCTCGTCAATATCACCCACCACCTTAATCGCCACAATCAGAGCAAGAAACTCGCGCCCAAAATCGGCTGGCTCAGCCGGTTTGATGTTCCATGCTTCATGACCGGGCGCATCCGACAGGATTGCCAGCGCCTCAAGATCACAACGCATCTCGACGCCATGCTGGGCCAATGCCGCAGCGACCATCGGCAAGAAGGCTGTCGCCGCGTCACGATGCACTAGCAGCGTGTCGAGTGCATTGCATGCTCCCGGTCGCTGCACCTTGGCATTCACAATCACCGGCACCGAACGGGCAAAGTCAGCACTCGGCTCGACATAAATATGGCTTACGCCCATCCCGCCGACAATCACCGGCACCGTCGCATTTTCAACGCAGAAGCGGTGCAGGCTAGCGCCACCGCGCGGGATTATCATATCCACATAGCGATCCAGCCGCAGTAACTGCCGCACTAACTCGCGGTCGGGATCGGTAATGCTCTGGACTGCAAACACTGGCAGACCGGCCTCCTTCAAGGCGTCGGCAATAACAGTGGTGGTCGCGGCGACGCTACGCCCAATATCGCTGCCACCGCGTAAGATTACCGCATTACCGGCTTTGAGGCACAACGCAGCAATGTCAACCGTTACATTCGGGCGCGCCTCGTAAATCGCGCCAATCACACCGATCGGTACCCGCCGCTTATACAAGCGCAACCCCGACGGCAACTCGCGCTGATCGAAGATTTCACCTACTGGATCGGGTAACTCCGCTACCTTCCGGCAATCGTCAGCAATCGCTTTCAGCCGCGCTTCGGTCAACAGCATCCGATCGACAATCGCCGGCGGCGTGCCAGCCCGTTCGGCATCAGCCACATCAGCCGCATTCGCGGCCAATATCTCGTTTTGCCGCGCCAGCAGGCCATCGGCAAGCGCATGGAGCGCAGCATTCTTTTGCTCAGTCGCCAGATTTGCCAGCGCACGCGCCGCCTTCTTCGCTCGCCGGCCAATCATCTCTAGATCAATCATCGCGCGAACCTCCCCGCTTGTGTTCATCATAGCGGCGCCGTTCCGATTCCAAGTAGCGCCGGGCGCGATCAAAGCGATCCTCTAACTCGCCGCGCTGGTATGCCTGCCAGAGCAACCATACCGCCGCTAGTGCCAATCCGCCACCCACTACCATGAGCGGTAAGAGCGCTGTCGTAACCATATTTGACGTGGCAATCACCACCATCGCTGCTGCTCCTAACCCAAACGCGAGCCGCCGCCGCGAACCGGCAGCGCTGCGCTGAAATTGTGCTAGGAGCAACACCGCAATGATCAGCGCTACAATGATACGGATGATGTCAGGATTCATGATCGTATTCCTGTGGTATGTGTCTTGGCGGCATTGTACCACGGTCTGCTGGCGTAAGTTGCGCTGTGGTTGGCGAGGGGGGATGCGCATAGTGAATGACTATTCTGCGAGTGGTGGCTGCGAATGGAACACCCGCAGCAATCACATAGAATCAGGATGCGCTGTTGCTGAAAAAGCTAGCGAACGGAAGAATTCATTTATCCGCTCGCCTCTCCCTCTCCAAACGCCGCCCAGATCAACAAGCCAAAACTCACGTAGTTGATCGGCGTCCGGATCGCATTCAATTGATTCCATGCTTCTCGCACTTGTGCCCAATCTGCCGGCGGCGCTGCTTGATCCCACGCCAAGACAGCATTGTTGATCGGCACGTTTAACACGATCGTAAAGACGCCAACCCCAAAAAAGAACAGCGCCCATCCCAATGCTGTGAGTCGCCAATAGGTCGTGTGACGCTGCGACCATAGCCGGATGAGCGGGTACAATGGTAGCCACATCGCTAGATTCGCCACGACGATGACACCTGTTGGAAAGGCGTCGAGCGCCCGAATCAGACCCTGTTCGATATGCGCGTACTCGGTGGCGTTCAGCGTAGCTAGCGTTGGGATCACGCCTTGCTCGAAGGTGTAGAGCAGGCCGGCAAAAAGTCCAACCGCGAAGGTATAAATGAGATGGACGATCCGGATGCTTACCATACAATTGCTCCTGTGGTGTGCTTACCAGAACGGCGGTTCAAAGATTTTGAGCGCCGGAATAATGATCACCAGTATGCCCATTGCGACGCCGACCTGATTGGAACGGCGCGCTAGTGTCTGATACTCGTTGCCTCGAGCATCTTGATTTGCCGGCTGAGCAAGGGGGTGTAGAGGCCATACGCCATTGTCCTCGCCACAAGGGAGAGTGCGATCGCTATCCACAACAATGGTACGACGCTCTTGCCCCTGCAATCATGAGTGTGCTGGTGACGGCCCCAATGAGGTAGCAGGGATTAGCCACGTAGTCATCAATAAACTTGACGCCGTGCGGCGCAAATGGCAAGCTAGCAGGATTGCGCGTACCGCGGGCAATCCAAATGGCATAACTGGCGTTTAAGCCAACCGCTGTCATCGCGGCCAAGATGTGTAGTAAAACCAGCAGGGTGTAGATGAAGGGCTGCGCCCCTTTCGGTGGTGGATGCATCGGCATTTCTCCCCTTAGCAGACGGCTTATACCGAGACTATAATGGAACAATACTGGATGATCTATGTTGATCTATCCGTATATTTTTGCCGATCGTCCACCCATCATGGATACACTCACCTACATCCTCGATACGTTACGCCTCAGCAGCAGTGTCTACTGCCGTTCTGAGCTTGGTTCGCCGTGGGGCTTGCACTTTGCGCCGCACCCATGCGCAGTCTTTCATGTGCTGCATCGCGGTAACGGCTATGTGCGGTTAGCCGGCGATGATACCTTGCTGCCGGTGGGTGAGGGTGATGTGCTGCTCTTACCCGGTGGCGACGAGCATACCCTCTGCGAAACGCCGACCGCGCCCCTTTTCCGTAATCTTGAACTGGATCAGTGGGGAAGCTGCGCATTGATGCGCTGGAGCGATCAACCAACTGCGATCGTGCTGTGCGGGACGTTCGATATTGAGCGACGCGATCTGTTGCCGCTGCTGCAACAGATGCCCCGGATCGTCTATATTCCACATCGCGAAGCAGGCACGTTTGCCAGTGTACTGGCATTGATGGCTGCCGAAGCCGAAGCCGACCGCCCCGGCAAAGAGGTGGTTTTGCGCCGGCTGGCTGATATTCTGTTTATTCAGATCATCCAGCGCTGGGTTGAGTTGCAAGGAGTCGAGCGTTGTGGTTGGCTTGGCGCGCTGCACGATCCGCTGATTGGCAAGGCGCTTGGCCTCATCCATAGCCAGCCCCAGCAGCCATGGACTGTTACTGCGCTAGCGCAGGCCGTGGCTTGTTCGCGATCGGCTTTTGCCGCTCGTTTTTCTGCTCTGACTGGCGAGGGGCCAATCGCTTATCTCACCCGCTGGCGCATGCAACTAGCTGCTCGGTTACTTACCGAACATCCCCATATGCGGGTGAGCGAGATTGCCGAGCGGGTCGGCTATCATTCCGAAGCGGCGTTTAGCAAGGCGTTCAAGCGTGAGGTCGGTGTCGCGCCGCGTCAGTATCGGCGATAAAAGCTGTGAATAGCCACAAAAGGACACAAAAGACGCGAAAATGAGAGTACAAGTTGTGCCTTTTGTGGCTCTCTACAGCTATTCCGCTGGTGCTTCTTGTGTCTCTTGGGGGCTGTTCCAACTCGGCCCGCGCAGCGGGCTTCCCAATCCTATCTCCGTTCCCTGCCGGGCTTGCAGCACCTGCTCACCACATTTGTTACTTGTGGTACTATACAAGAATAAGGCAGTGATGCCCGTCAACGTGACGGGCATTTTTGTGTGTTACAGCCAGAAAACGAGGTGAAGGGTATGTCCGTTGGGGTGGCTTATACGCTGACCTTGCGCTGCCAAATTGAGAATCGGCCCGGTATGTTAGGCCGGCTCACAACCCTAATTGGCGAGGTCGGCGGCGACATCGGCGCGATCGATATTGTCCGCGTCGAACGCAACATTCTCGTGCGCGACATCACCGTGCGCGTACAAGATGAACAGCACGGCGAGCGACTGGTAGCCGCAATCAACACGCTCCCGAACATTAAAGTGCTTCAGGTGAGTGACCGTGTCTTTCTGGCCCACCTCGGCGGCAAGCTTGCTACCCAGAGCCGCGTATCGCTAAAGACCCGTGATGACCTCTCACTGGCCTATACGCCGGGGGTGGCCCGCGTCTGCCGCGCTATCGCCGACGATCCCGAAAAGGTTTATTCGTTGACGTGGAAAGGGAACAGTGTGGCGGTAGTCAGCGATGGTTCGGCCATTCTCGGTTTGGGCAATCTTGGCCCCGAAGCGGCCATGCCGGTGATGGAGGGCAAGGCGATCCTGTTTAAAGAGCTGGCCAATATTGACGCAGTGCCGATTTGTTTGCGTTCGCAGGATCCTGACGTGATCGTGCAGACGGTTGAGCAGATTGCGCCCAGTTTCGGCGGCATCAATCTCGAAGACATTTCCGCCCCTAATTGCTTTATTGTCGAGGGCCGGCTCGAAGAAAGCCTCGATCTGCCCGTGATGCACGATGACCAGCATGGCACTGCTGTGGTAGTGTTGGCCGCCCTCCGCAACGCCTTGCGTCTGGTGAGCAAGACGCTGGCCGATGTGCGCGTGGTGGTGAATGGTATCGGCGCTGCGGGTACTGCGATTATTCGCACGCTGCTCGAAGCCGGTGTCGGTGAGATTACAGCAGTGGATCGGTTTGGCATCTTGGTTGAAGGGGATCATGCCCGCCAGACGCCAATGCAACGCATTATCGCTTCGTTGACCAACCGCGAGCGCCGGCGCGGCGATCTAGCTGTCGCTCTGCGCGGGGCCGATGTGTTTATCGGCGTGTCAAAGGGTAATATCCTCACCCCTGATCATGTGCGGTCAATGAGCGCCGATCCGATTGTCTTTGCGTTGGCCAACCCCATTCCCGAAGGCGATCCCGATATGCTGCGCCAGTATGCTCGGGTGGTCGCGACCGGGCGCAGCGATCAGCCAAACCAGATCAATAATGTGCTGAGCTTCCCCGGGATCTTCCGCGGCGCGCTCGATGTCAATGCCCGTAAAATCACTTCGGCGATGCGGCTCGCCGCTGCTAATGCGCTGGCCGATGCCATTCCGGCTGAAGAGATGAACGAAGACTATATCGTGCCGAGTGTTTTTAATCGCCAGATTGTGCCGGCCATCGCTGCTGCGGTGGCGCGGGCCGCAATCGAAGATGGCGTTGCTCGCCGCACCCACATGCCGGGTGATTGACATTGAAGCGGGGCAAGGTATGACGTGCCCCGCTTGTCGCTACCGTAACCACTCCTGCCAAGCGGCTTCAAGGGTTGCTAAATCAACCCCATAGACGCCTTGATAATCGGCGCTGCCGGGTGTGCTATTGCCGCTGCGGTAAAGCCGGTCGAAGGCCTCGCGGCCATACGTGACCAGCAGATATTCGACGAAGCTGGCCCACTGGTAGTAGAGGGTGTTCATTTCGGCGACGGGCCGGCCGAGATGGTTGGCTGCCAATGGCAGCGGCGCTTCCCCGCCAAGGAAGTCGCGGAAGGTGGCGTGCCGGCTCAGCCAGTAGTGTCCTGCGCCCCACGTTGCCCAGCCTTCGAGTACGATCGGGTCACTGTTGAGATGTGCATCACCGTAGTAGTCGTGGGCTAATTGGTGGACAAGTTCGTGCGCTAGAATGGCAACGACGCGGTCAGATGGAATGGCGGCACAGGTAAAGACTTGTACTTCGCGATTCTGCGTGTAGGCTACGCCGTGCAACGTGCAATTCGCTTCGGTGTTAATCGTGATCGTTATTGGCTCGGAAAGGGTCGTGGCAGTGCGTGCGCTGACGTAGGCGAGTGCAGTGGATAGCTCGGCAGTGATTGCGTCGAGGCTGGCGCTGGCCGGCAGCGCCAGCGGCGCAACGCTGATCCGCAGCATATCAGTCTGTGCTGGCAGCAGCGCCCTTCTGAGCGCCAGCGTCGCGCCGCCCCCGCTGAACTCAGCGACCAGAGGGGCAAGGCGGCGTGGCTGATGGGCACGGCTAACAATGATCACCGCCGCTGCGACGATCAAGACGATGGCGGCTAGCAGCCAGCGCATGCTAAGTGGAAATCTCACCTGTAGCCTCTCGGAAAGGCATAGCACGCTATGCCCCGGTGTCGCTGCAGATCACCTCGTACCGCGCCCGTTCACCGGTATGCGGTGTGACCGCAATCACGACCAATACCCCCCGCTCGCCGTTGTTCAACGTTGCCGTCGCGACGCCATCAGCATTGACTTCCAACGCCTCGACGGTGATCTGGCCATTGGCCGCCGTGCGCACCAGCCGTAATTCCCACTGCTGCGGCAGATCGCCGTCAATCCGCACAAAGCCAGCAGCTTCCCAATCGCCCGTCCCGCTTTCTACATCATCGCGGAAGCCGATTTCAGGAATGGCGATGTTGTCAATCATAATCCCCGGCGCATGCACCCCTTGATCATTGATCGACCAAAAGCGCAGCAATACCTCTTGCCCGGCAAATGGCGTCAGATCCATCTGCTCGCTCACCCAGCGCCCGCGCAGGCCATCTTCTATGTTTGCCTCTGGTCTACCCGACACCCCGGTTAACCCGTGGCCGTAATTCACCCCCTGTGGGTCATAGTCGGTTGTCCATTTGCCGGGTAGAGTCTCCCATGTTCGACCACCATCGGTTGAGACGGTGACGAAAGCGTAGTCATAATCGTCTTCGATCTCGAACCACGTGTCGAAGATGAGTGTGGCCGAACTGACGCCGCGCAGATCGATCTTGCGCGTGAGCGTTGCAATGCTATCGTCGCTGCGGTTGCTCCACCATGCATAGCGTCCGCGTGGCATCTGTCCGGCGATCCGCACGGTGGTGTCGCCGCGGAAGGTGACGGTGCGTGTATTGCGTGGCAACGATAGATAATCAACCCCAAACTGCACGATGTCGTCGCTGTGGCGGTTGTCTATTACGTCTGGGCGTACAGTGCGCGGCAACAAATTGCTCAATTCGGTGCCGGTATCGTAGGTGT
This sequence comes from uncultured Chloroflexus sp., assembly GCF_938091255.1. Taxonomy (NCBI): domain Bacteria; kingdom Bacillati; phylum Chloroflexota; class Chloroflexia; order Chloroflexales; family Chloroflexaceae; genus Chloroflexus; species uncultured Chloroflexus sp. The sequence goes on along the minus strand of NZ_CALLJH010000041.1, from coordinate 14,538 downwards.
AACGTCCATCACCTACCTTGGGGTTATTGATCAGATTGGCAACCGCCCAATCGGCCATAATCTGGCGAAAATGGGTAATGTCAGGTCGGGTGCGCGCGGCAAGTTCGACGAATGCTTCGAGGTTGTTCCCCGCGTTTGCGCGGATGAGTGGCCGCAGTTGGTCTTTGCCGGCGTATTGGGCGTAGATGTAGCGCATAAAAAGATGGGCTGCACCGTAATGCACTCCTGATTGGCCCGGCGCAAAGCCCCATCCCGTCAGTTGAATGTCGGTATTGCGTAGGTACAGTGGAATGAAACCATCACTCTGAAAGCCGTTGAGATCTTCGGCTAATTGCGACATGCCTTCGTTCAGCCAGAGCGCGCTGCTCGCTTGTTCGTTCTGGTGAATCATGTGCTGAAATTCGTGAGCCAGCACGTCAAGGTAGGTATCACTGTCGAACGGCATGAGTTCGATGTTCATAAAGAACATCTCGCGCTCATTGCTGTAGCGATTGACTTGGCGTGTTAGCGAGTCGCTCGACGAGTAGTAGCCGAGGATTTGGCGGCTGCGCTCGACAGCATTGAGAATTGTGATCCGGTTATCGCCATCAACACCGGGTTGCGCTTCACTGCCAAAAATTTCGCGAGTGCGCGGGTAAATCTCTTGCTCAAAGATACGCGCTGCGCGCTCTAAATCTCGTTGATTGTAAGGAACGCCGGTTTCCACATACATGAGCACTACCGGCCCGGCATAGCGCAGCTCGGCCGTGATTTCATACTGTGTATTGGTGCCAAAGTCGGTCACAAAGAAGGTTTGCTGCTCGCCAACTTGCACCTCAAGCGGTGTAGTACGGGCAACGTCAGGGCATTCGTCTGGCGCTGGGCGGCATGTGCCTAGTTGGCGAGCGAGTTCGATCTGATCACGCGGCAGGCGAGCAGCGGCATCAATCAGCGCGATCTCATCAATCTCACTGTTCGATTCGGGTATCTCTGTCGTGATTGGTGTTGGTGATCGGGGTGGGGCATTGGTTGAGCCTGAGCTGGCGAGTGGCGTAGCTGTGGGCAAAACGTACTCTGGCGGCTTCTCGACCGGCAGCATGCAGCCGGCTAGTACGGCAAACATGCTGATGATAAGGAGGAGTTGTTTCATAAGAAGTCTGCTATGTTTGGTTAGAGATAATCGCACTGTGCTAATGTTGATCATCGTTGGTTGGTGAAACACGACTGTCTAACGCCTATTGCCAGCATTGTACCGCAAAACAGGCGCCGCTCACCATTGAGCGACGCCTGCTGAAAGGGGGAAGGAGGAAATCTATAGTAACGCGCTGCGTGAGAGCTGATTAGGCCATAAGCGCAGGGTTGCCACTACGATTGGCCATCGCGCGCAGACGCGAGATCCGTTTGTGCGTCTCTGGGTGGGTACGGAAGAGACCGGCCAGCCCGCCCAGTATCGGATTGACGATGTACAGGTGTGCAGTCGCTGGGCGAGCTTCCTCCATCGGCATCCGGCTAGCCGCCCACTCGATCTTCTCAAGCGCGCTTGCTAGCGGTAACGGATTGCCAAGGATTTGCGCGCCGCCAGCATCAGCCATGTACTCACGCGAGCGCGAGATTGCCATCTGAATAATCAGAGCCATGATTGGGGCTAGCATCGCAGTGAGCACACCTCCCACCAAGCCCGCGATGCCACCACCTTCTTCCTCATCACCACCGCCAAGACCGGCAAAAATCATTCCCCACATCACCATATCGGCCAACATGCCAATTGCGCCAGCGATCGTCGCCGCAATTGATGAGATCAGCGTGTCGCGATGCTTGATGTGCGCCAGCTCGTGTGCAATCACGCCGGCAAGCTCTTCGCGAGTGAGCAGGCGGGCAATGCCAGTGGTCACTGCCACTGCGCCGTGCTCAGGGTCGCGTCCGGTAGCAAAAGCGTTGGGTGCATCAGTGTCGATGATGTATACCCGCGGCTTGGGAATGCCCGCCCGGCGCGACAATTCTTCAACCATTGCATGCAATTCGGGCGCTTCACTTGGTGAGACCTCTTGCGCGCCGCTCATCTTCAGCGCAAGTTTGTCGGAAAACCACCACGCGCCCATATTCATCACAATGGCCAAAACGAAGGCGATGATCATGCCGAGCTGGCCGCCAACTGCGCCGCCGATCACAATAAAGAGGCCAGTGAGCAGGCCAAGCAGACCAACCGTTTTCAAGCTATTTACAAATATCGTCATGTGGCATCCTCCACAATGATGAGCAAAATGCTTGCGATTGCATCGTTAGTATACCGATAAGCAAAAAGGCGGCCAAGGGGCCGTCTTCCCATCGTGATGGGGAGAAGTTCCCAGTTGTGGCGTTTATCAGTTTGCGACCAATGGTTTTAATCCAGCTTCAATCGCTGGCCGGTGCGGTTCGAGGAATGGCGGCAATGCTAACCGTTCACCGAGCGCTGCTACTGGTTCATCAACCGCAAAGCCCGGTTCGTCGGTGGCCAGCTCAAAGAGGATGCCGTTCGATTCGCGAACATACAGGCTGCGGAAGTAGTAGCGATCGACGATGCCGCTGTTGGGAATGCCCAATTCGCGCAGCCGCTGCGCCCACGCCGTATGCTCAGCAAAGGTCGGTACCCGAAAAGCGACGTGATGAACGCCGCCGGCTCCTGCTTGTGCAGGTGGCAAGTGAGGTTGGGCGACGACGTGAACTTCTGCCGCTGGCCCGCCGTTGCCCATTGTATAGACATGCACCGCGTCGTCGGGGAAGTCGGGATGCGGATAGGTGCGCTGCGGTTGCATGCTCAGCACCATGCGCAGCATAGTGTCAGTGAGGTCGAGGCTCGCCACGCTGAGTATCACCGGCCCTAACCCGCGAATCTGATATTCAGGCGGCACCGAACTCTGCTCCCACGGCACAAACGTACCCGTTCCGCCGTCATCGACGAGCGATAGCCGTTGCCCTTCCGGGTCTTCCAGATCGAGCGTTAATCTGCCATTGCGCTCGATAATATCACCGGTTTTCACCCCTTCGGCGCGCAATCGCTCAGTCCACCATACCAAACTCGCTGCGCCGTTGACGCGCAGCATCGTGCGGGTGATACTGTTTGTCCCCCGCCGCTCACGCGGCAGCGGCCAGTCGAAGAAGGTCAAGTCACTGCCGGGTGTGCCGGCCCCATCGGCGTAGAACAAATGATAGGCGCGCGTGTCATCTTGGTTAACGGTGCGCTTCACCAGCCGCATCCCCAGCACACGGGTATAAAAGTCATAGTTGCGCCGGATATCGGCAGAAATGGCAGTCACGTGGTGTATGCCGGTAAGTGTCAGCACGATTCCTCAATCTAGTGTGAAATCCAACCAGTCTATGAAATGAAATCCTCGCCGATAGATAACTTCGGGAAGCGCGGGTACATTCTCGCCCCTATCCCCAGCCCGCGCAGCGGGCTTCGTAACCTTAGCCCGGCCCTGTAGGGTCGGGAGACACGGCAGATTGCACCCTCACCCCCTCCCGCTTGTGCAAAAGCAGCGCGTTGCTGCGTTCCGCTCCTGCAATCTGAGGGTCGAAGCAGCAGGGAATGCAACGCGGCTAGCGATTGATGCGTCACTTTTTGCCGTGCCGCCTGCAATCTGAGGGCCGAAGGCGGGGAATGCAACCCTACCGCAACTCCGGCGGCGGTACCAGCCCGCGTTGCACCGCCACGATCGCCGCTTGGGTGCGATTACTCACCCCCAACTTCTGGAAGATTTCGCTCAGGCGATTGCCAACCGTCTTTTCAGCCAAGCTCAACTTAAGCGCGATGGCGCGGTTATCGTCGCCTTGAGCCACAAGCGCGAGAATATCGCGTTCGCGCGGCGTCAACACTTCGTTGAGCGCCGGCGCGTTGTCATTGCGCCGCAGCAGATCAAGCACGCGCGCGGCGGCGCTGCCGGCCAAGGCTGCTTCTCCGCGGTAGACAACATGAATGGCTTCGATCAATTCGTTGGCATCCGCGTCTTTCAGCAGATACGCGTTGGCTCCGGCGCGCAACGCTTCGAGTACGGTCTGCTCATCGCGGTGCATCGTCAGGACGACACAGCGGGTATTTGGGCTTACCTGTGCGATCTGGCGTGCCGCTTCGATCCCCGTCATCACTGGCATCGAAACATCGAGCAAGGCAATATCGGGTTTGGTCGTTTTGGCTGCCTCGACCGCGGCTACGCCATCGCGCACTTCGGCTACCACTTGAAAGCCGCCTTTACGCTCAAGGATTTCGCGCAGCCCTTGCCGGAACATCGTATGATCATCAGCAATTAGAATCGTGATCGGATTACTCATAGCCCCTCCAACTGGTAGCTATAGGTGTGTCACGTGTAGGTTCGCTACGAGCATCTTACCATGAAACATTTTTCCAACACCGTGAGACGAGACGATAGGTACGGTGGTTTTGACCGAGAAAACGTGACGCCGCTGCAAACCAGCGGCGTCGTTCATGCTCTCGTAGTATCGCAGGGTTTACTGGTTACTCCGTCTCCAAAATGCCTTCTAACCGTGATGGTTGTGGTGCTGCTTGGGCCTGTCGGCCAAAATCGTCACGGCGGAAGACAATCTTACCGGCGGCCATCGTTAACATCACTTGTCCTTTGAGCCGCTGGCCACGCAATGGCGTGTTCCGTCCATACGAAACAAAGTGATCGGGATCGACAACCCAACTACGTTCAGGATCGAAGATAACAATATCGGCAGTTGCGCCGGGGCGTAAATTGGCAGGTGATCGATTAAGGACCTGCGCTGGCCCTTCGGTCAATTTGGCAATCAGATTGACAATGTCCATCTCGCCACGATGCACAAGAGTTAACGCCAACGCCAACGCCGTCTCAAGCCCGCTGATACCGGGTGGCGCAATACCGTATTCGCAGTCGCGATCGACCAGCGCGTGCGGCGCGTGGTCAACGGCAATGGCATCAATGACACCGTCGCGCAACCCTTCAATCAACGCCTCGACGTGTTCGATATTGCGCAGCGGCGGGTCAACGCGGGTCGAACTATCGTATGGCGGCAGCAAAGCTGGATTGAGCCACGACGGCAGGCTGAGATCGGGATGCGCGCCGGGCCGGCCCATCTCGATTTCGTGGCGCTCTTCCAGCCAGCCGAGCAGCCAGCGGTCGGTGAGGGTCAGGTGGTGTGGCGTCACTTCGGCGGTCACCCGCACGCCACGCGCGCGGGCAGTGCGGATGAGCGCCACGCTGCCGGTAGTGCTAACCCGGCTGATGTGCAGATGCGCGCCAGTTGCTTCAGCCAGTGCAATATCGCGGGCGACAATCGCCTCTTCAGCGGCAGCGGGGATGCCGGGCAGCCCCAGCCGGATGCTCACCGCACCCTCGTGAGCGACGCCGCCAGCAGCGAGATGCGGATCTTGGCAGCTCACCATCACTGGCAATCCCAAGGCCGCCGCGTAAGCCATCGCATTGCGCATCAGCGCCGCATCGGTAATCGTGCGCCCGCCATCACTGAAGGCGATGCAGCCGGCTTCCGCCAGTTCACGCATCTCGCTCAATGCGCGCCCCTCGTTGCCCAGCGTCAACGCGCCGATCAGATCGATCCGCACGCTGCCATAACTGTCAGCCAATTCGCGCAACTGCCGGATCGCGGCGGCATTGTCGGGTATGGGGCGCGTCGTTGGGCGCGCGCAGAGAGTGGTGAACCCCCCGACCGCTGCCGCGGCGCTGGCGCTGGCAATCGTCTCTTTGTGCTCTTCACCCGGTTGGCGCAGATGGGTGTGGAGGTCGGTAAACCCCGGTGCCACTACGCAGCCGCGCGCATTAATCACTTCCACATCAGGCCCGAGCGGCTCGCGTTCGCTATGTAAGTCGGCGAGATCGTACAAACGCTCCACTTTGCCGTTTGCAACCAGAATATCGCCGATCGTCGCCACCCGGTTAGCCGGATCGATAATCGTGCCATTTTTGATCAGATACCGCATTGTATCCCCCTTAACCGGCCATTCGGTAGAGCAGCGCCATCCGCACGGCGACGCCGTTGGTGACTTGTTCTTCAATCGCTGCCGACGATGCCGTTGCGACTTCAGGAAAGATCTCGATGCCTTCGTTCATCGGGCCGGGATGCATCACAATCGCGTGCTTGGGCAGGCGGGCCAATCGTTCGACGGTGAGCCCGTAGACTCGGGTATATTCGCGCAGTGCCGGCAGCAATCCGCTCTGCATGCGCTCTTTTTGCAATCGTAACGCCATAACCACGTCTGCTTCGGGCAAAAGCGGGTCAAGCTCGTGAACAATGCGGATCGTTGGCCATGTTGCCGTCCAGAACGCAGCCGGCCCGATCAGAGTCGGTGGGCCGCAGAGCGTTACTCGCGCGCCAAGCCGAGTCAAGCCCCACAAGTTCGAGCGAGCCACCCGGCTGTGCAAAATGTCGCCGACAATCACCACATGGAGATCACGAATCTGGCCGAGCCGGCTGCGCATTGTGTACAGGTCAAGCAATGCCTGTGTCGGATGGGCGTGGCGTCCGTCGCCAGCATTGATCAGCGAGCCGCGAAAATGGCGCGCCACTAAATAGGGTGCGCCCGATTGGCTGTGCCGCATGACGATCATGTCAGCGCCGAGCGCCTGTAACGTGCGCACGGTGTCAACTAGCGACTCGCCCTTTTCGACGCTGCTGCCGCGAGCAGTGAATGCGACGACGTTGGCCGATAATGCGCGGGCGGCTAGCTCGAACGAGATGCGGGTGCGGGTGCTCTCTTCAAAGAACATATTGACAACGGTTTTGCCGCGCAGCACCGGCACTTGCTTGATCTCGCGCCCAAGCACTTCGCGCATGCTTTCGGCAGTCTCTAAAATCTCTTCGATCTCGGCGGCGCTAAAGTCATCGAGATCGATCGCGTGGCGGCGCAGTTCACTCATTGCTTGCACCTCGCTGAATCACAACTTCATCAACCCCGTCGGTTTCGCGCAGGCGCACCATGACCCGCTCTGACAGCGAGGTTGGTACATTTTTGCCGACGAAGTCGGCCCGGATTGGCAATTCGCGGTGGCCGCGGTCGATCAATACGGCCAGTTGAATCCGGGCTGGACGGCCCAGATCGGCAATTGCATCGAGTGCGGCCCGTACAGTTCGTCCGGTGAAGAGGACATCATCCACCAGCACCACCGTCTTGCCGGTAATGTCAATCGGCAGATCGGTCTTACGCACGCGCGCTGCCGGGCCGCGCAGCTTCAAATCGTCGCGGTAGAGCGTAATGTCAAGTTGGCCGACTGGCACGCGCGTGCCATCAAAATCGGCGATCGCAGCGGCGATCCGCTCGGCAAGCGGGACCCCGCGACTGCGAATACCCACGATCACCACGTCGCGCAGACCACCGTTGCGCTCGTCAATCTCGTGGGCGATTCGTACTAGCGCTCTCCGAATCTCGTCGGCTGACAGAATCTGTTTCTCGTTGCTCATGCCTTCCTCCGCACTGCCGCATACGGCGGGCTGCGCAAACAAAAAAACCCTTGCCCACCGCGGCGGGGCAAAGGGATAACGGCATTTCAGGCCGGGTCGCGTTCTGGTTCATCAATACATGCTCCTTTACAGCCTCACAGGGCTGTATTAAAGGTAGTGGCATCGTACCACACCCCGACGGGGGTGTCAACTAACGGTGTGGCTCCTCGCCACACATAGCGGCGAAACATGGTACCATACCGTTAAGTGAGCAACTACCTGCGCGCCGAGATGGCGCCTCGCCGGAGATACTGTTATGCCGCGAGTCTTGATTTTGCACGCATCGGTGGGCACAGGCCACAAACGCGCAGCCGAAGCATTGGCCGCTGCGTTTAGCCGTCGCCAGCCGGGAGAGGTGCGGGTTGAGGATGTGCTTGATCATACCTCGCGCCTGTTCCGTCTCGCTTATGCGCGCTCGTACCTTGAATTGACCGACCGGGCGCCGCTGATATGGGGGTATTTTTATACCCAGACCAACGCCGATCCGAATTTATCTGAAATTACGAACAATATTCGTAAACTGGTTGAAAGCATCGGCACCAATGGTCTCAAAGAGGTGCTGCGCGCGTTTCAACCAGAAGTGATTATCTGTACTCACTTCTTGCCGATGGAGCTGCTTGTCGGCTATAAACGTAGCGCACGCCTGACCGAGCCGGTCTATTGCGTGATTACCGATTATGCGGCTCATACCTTCTGGACGTACACCGAGATTGATGGGTATTTTGTCGGTGATGATCAGACCCGTGCGCAACTGATTGAACGCGGGATCAGTCCGCAACAGATCGTGGTGAGCGGGATTCCGATCGATCCCCAATTTGCCCAGCCAAACGACTGCTGCGAGGCGCGCAGTCGGCGTGATTTGCCGCTTGATACGACCGTTATAACTTTGTTTGGCGGTGGGGTTGATGACGATCACGTGCGTCAAATCGTCAGCGGCTTAATGCAAAGTGAACTCAAGGCGACCCTTGTGGTGGTGGCTGGCCGCAATACCACGCTGGTTGAGTCACTGAGCGATTTTATTTCGACCCCGAATGTCGATCTGCGTGTGCTTGGTTTTATCGATTACGTCGATGATCTGATTACGGCGAGCGATGTGGTGATTACCAAAGCGGGTGGCTTGATTGTCAGCGAGGTGATGGCGCGGGGGACGCCGATGGTGATTATTGACCCCATCCCCGGCCACGAGGAATGGAATGCCGATTATGTGGTCAGCACCGGCAGCGGCATCCAATTGCGGATGTGCGAATCGACGCCGCGGGCCGTGCTCAATCTGCTCAACCATCCAACCATGTTGTTGGAAATGCGCCAGTGCGCGCAGGCGGCGGCTCGGCCACGGGCAGCTCTTGAGATTGCTGAGAAAGTGATTGCCGATCTTGATCAACATCGCCATGATTGAGAAACCTATGAACCGGCAACCGATTGATGTGCTATTTGCGATTTCTGATACCGGCGGCGGCCATCGCAGCGCAGCAGTGGCGATTAGCGCGGCGCTTGAACAGTTGTCGGGCGGGAGTATGACGTGGGCTATTGAAGATCTGTTGCAGGCCACGAATGTGCCCGGTGTGCGCAGCGCTCCCGGTCTTTATGACCAGCTCTCGACTCGCTGGCTGAAACTGTACAATTTCTCGTTTCAATTGACCAATTCGCGCTCAACCGTTGGCTTTCTCTCGCGGGTGGTTTATCTGATTGCCCGCCAGAATCTCGAACGCCTGCTGGCCGAACGTCGCCCACGGCTGGTGGTTGTCACCCATCCGTTAGTGCATCGCCTCGTCTGCGCAGCCCGTCGGCGCCGGCAGAATGCGTTTCGGGTCGTGACCGTCGTGACTGATCTCGTTACGCTCCACGCGGCATGGAGCTATCCCGGCGTTGATCTTGCTCTGACCCCAACCGATGAGGCCTACCGTCTGATGCACAAGCGCGGTATGAAGCCGAGCCAGTTGCAGCGTTGCGGCTTTCCAGTGCATCCCAAGTTTGCCGCCGAGAATCGTGATGCGCCTACGGTGCGTCGCGCGTTGGGGTTTGATCCCGATCGCTTCACTGTCTTGCTGACTGCCGGCGGCGTGGGGTCGGGCCGGCTCGGTGAGTTGGTGCAGACGTTCGAGCAGCAGATGCCTGATAAGCAGTTGCTCGTTGTCACTGGGAAGAATCGTGCATTGTACGAAGAGCTGCGTCATGGGCCGCGCTTGCCGCATACCCATCTGTTTGGTTTTGTAAACAATATGGAAGAGCTGATGGCGGCGAGTGATGTGGTGGTCACGAAGGCTGGTCCCGGTACGTTGATGGAAGCCTTGGTAATGCGTAAGCCGGTGATCGTGACCGAAGCGGTTGGGATTCAAGAGCACGGTAATATTGATTTTGTGCTAAATTACGAGCTGGGTTTCTTTTGTCCTACCAACGAGCGGATTATCGCCGCAGTCAGCAGTCTCGAAGACCCGGCCCGTTATGCCGCAACGGTTGAGCGTCTCAAACACGCTGTCCCACGCGATGGGGCCATGCAGATTGCACGAGTGATCCATCAGCAGTTGAGTTTGCAGCTGAAAACGCTAAGCCGGCCCGGGTAGGGGGCGCGTATGCCTGCCCTTTACCCATGGTGTTGCCATAACCGTGCCAGCAATGCTTGCACCAATTCCTGCCCGCGCAGTTGTTGTCGCCAGCCTTCAGGGATGCCGCTGAGGCCGTAGCGGATACCGGCAATCCCGCCCGCGACGCAAGCGGTGGTGTCAGTGTCGTAGCCAAGCCCGATTGCTGCCCGTACCACCGCTTCGAAGCTGGTACCTTGCATAACTGCCCACCGTGCCGAGCGGAGTGTATCGACTACGTATCCCTTGCCTTCACCCGGCAAGGGATCATCAGGCCGCACATACGTCTCAAGCTCGATTCGCGCTTGCCCGTTGCCGTAGATGTCGCGCAATCGATCACTCGCCGTTGACCACGCTGCCTCGTCGCCAGCTAGCTCGTACCGTGCCCACAAGCAGTACAATGCGCAACAGATTTGTGCCCGTAGGTGACCGTGGGTTGGCAACGATTGCATGTGTGCATCGGCTACCAGTGCCCGATCATCGCCGGTATGCCAGAGCGCCAATGGCAATACGCGCATAAGTGAACCGTTGCCATTGTCGTGTTCGCCTGCCGGCCCTGACCGGTATGGCGGAATGCCGCTTTGCAATGCCTGAATTGCTTTGACGGTCTGAATGCCGGCATCGAAGACGATGCCGTCGGGGGTATACGCGCCCTGTTCATACCACTTTCGTAGTTTGAGCGCAAAGTCTTCGAGATCGAGCCGGTCACACGTGAGCAATGAGTCAAGCAAGGCCAAGGCTAAGGCCCCGTCATCCGACCACGTTCCCGGCGGGACGTTGGGGTGGCTGCGTGGGAAGCCAACCGGCGGTTGCATGTCAATTTGTTTGGGTGGCGGGAGAGCTGTGGGTGGGTGGAATTCGTAAGGTACCCCTAGCGCATCGCCGATCAAGAGACCGTACAACCCGCCCGCGATGCGGTCATGTCTGTCCATTGTCCCTCTCCTAGAAGCCGGCTTTTTTGGCAATGAATGTTAGTATTGTACTGCATTGGTGAGACAGCGAGGGACAGTCGTTGGGGTAGCGTGAACCGTCACTAGAGGGTACAGCAGAGTAACTACCGCCGCGACGATGGAATGCGGCAGTTGCCCTGCCGCATTCCATAACGCATGCTTAGGTTGCACCTTACCCGCGCGTCTGCTCGAAGGTGGTAGGGGTGGCGCTTTGTGCATCAAGCGCGGCTGCCACCCGCTCGCCAGCTTGCACGCCGGTGGCCCATGTCTTGGGTACGCCGACGCCACCGCGGTAGCTGCCGGTCAACTGCAAGGTTGGCCAGCGTTGCTCAAGCCGCTCGATCGCCGCCATTCGTTCGCGATGGCCGAAGGTGTACTGTGGGATCGCATAGCGCCAGCGCGTGACGTGGGTCAGTAGCGGTTGGCCACTGATGCCTAGCACCTGCTGATTGTCACGGATCGCCGCTTCAATCAGAGCTTCTTCACTTTGCTCGGCCAATTCAGGCCGGATCGCACCTCCGGCCAGCGTAATCGTCAGCGCCCGATCAGCCGGCGCGACGTGCGGGAAGAGGCTGGAAGCCCATAGAATGCCGAGGAACTGTCGCCGTTCGCTGGAAGGAGCGAGTACGCCAAACCCGTGTAGCTCGCGTGAGAGTTGCTCACGGCGGAAGCCAAGATGCACCACGGCTACCGGTGCATACGGGATACTGCGCAGCGCGCTAGCAGCGTTCGAGTCGAGCGACTCGATTAGCTCGGCGGCGGCGTAGGCGGGGGTGGCAATGATTACACTGCGGGCAGTGATCGTTTCGATCGCACCGGTTCCGTCAACTGTTACCTCCCAAAAACCGTCACGCTCGCGCAGGCCTACTGCTTTTCGCCCGGTGAGCACGGTACCAGTACCAAGTGCGCGGGCTAACCCACGTGGCCACTCGGCCAAACCGGCCCGGAAGCTGAAGGTGCGACTACGCATCTTGGGTTCACTCACCGCCGGTTTCTGCTTCGGGCGCTTGAGCATCCCACGCACGATACTGCCGCCACGCTGAGCCGCTTCCCATAACGAGGGGAAGACGGCCGCTACTGACAGTTGATTCGGATCGCCAGCGTAGACTCCGGCCACAAATGGATCGATCAGCCGTGCAGTGGCTTCTTGGCCGATCCGACGGCTGAAAAAGGCGGCTACGCTCTCGTCGGCGCTGGTCGGTGCGTTCTTGACGAATGGTTCGGCGAGCACGCGCAACTTGCCTTGCCACGAGAGGAGCGGCGTTGTCACCAAACTGACTGGTGAACTGGGGATTTCAACCGGCTTGCCGTTGATCAAGATGAACCGTCGCTTGCCATAGCGCGTTGCCGGTGTGATGCGCTCGTGTAAGCCAAGATCGATCAACTCTTGCCACAACCGCACATCTTTCGTGCCCAGCGTGTTTGGCCCGCAATCGAGCGTAAACCCTTCTGGAGTAGTGACACTGTGGATCACGCCGCCAACCCGGTTGGCCGCTTCGATCACCAGCACTCGGTACCCTCGTTTATACAGGGTGTAGGCTGCCGCCAACCCGCCGATGCCGCCCCCGATCACGACACTGTCGTATGCTGCCATCATACCCGCTACTCCTCATACCGTGCTCGAAAAGATCGGCCGTTCCGTCGCCTGTTGTAGATAGCGATCCAACTCCATCGCTAGATTCCGCACAAAGAACCTGCCGCGCTCGGTGACGCGCAAGCGGCGCGATTCTACCTCAACCAACCCATCGTCAGCGAAGGCCGCGATCCGTTCGATCTCGGCGGCCAATGCCTCGCCGAGCCGTTGCCCGTGCGGCGGCAATTCCAGATCAAACGGCACCTCAAGATTGCACATTAGATGCATAATCGCCTTCCGCCGCATCAGATCATCGTCACTGAGCCGCATACCGCGCGTAATTGGCAAATGGCCAGCGTCAATTGCCCGCTGATAATGACCAAGATGAGCGTCGTTCTGCGCGTAGCGTCCGGCCAAATCACCGATTGCGCTCATGCCGAAGCCGATCTGGTGCGGCGCCGGCAGCACCGTGTAGCCCATAAAGTTGCGCTGCAACCGCCGCTCGCGCGCTGCTACCGCCAATTCGTCATCGGCCAGCGCAAAGTGATCCATCCCGATCCATTCATATCCTACCGCAGTGAAAGCGTCAATAGCTTGCCGGAAGAGCTGGAACTTGTCGTAGCCGGTTGGCAACTGGCGCGCATCGACCCACTTCTGGTTTGGCCGCGCCTGCGGCAGGTGCGCATAGCTAAAACAGGCAATCCGGTCAGGCCGCAGATCAATCATCGCCTGCAACGTCGCTGCAAAGCTGGCCGGCGTCTGGTAGGGCAAGCCGTAGACCAGATCGATATTCACGCTGGCAAAGCCGGCATCGCGCGCCGCCAGCACTACCGTCTCGGTCTGGCTGAGCGGCTGGATCCGCCCGATCGCTACTTGTACATCGTGGGCAATATCTTGCACTCCGAAACTGATTCGGTTGAAACCAAGCTCGCGGAAGAGGAAAACCTGCTCGCGGCTGCTGATACGCGGATCAACCTCTAGCGCTACTTCCGCCTCAGAGTCAATGGTAAAGGCGGCGCGCAGCAGACCCATCAAACGGCGTGCTTGTGCTTCATTCAAGAAATTGGGCGTGCCACCGCCCCAATGCAATTGTACTACCCGGTGCCCCGTACCGAGCGTGGTTGTTACCATCGCCAGCTCACGTTCGAGCCGGTCAAGATAGTGATCCACCACTTCGGCCCGTTTGGTTGATGTCGCATTGCACCCGCAGTAGGCACACCGTTCGGCGCAGAAGGGCAGATGGACGTACACACTGATCGGATCAGGGGTAGCGGCGACATCGCGCAGTGCTGCAAGATAGTCATCGGCGGTAAAATTGGCATTCCAGTGCGGAACAGTGGGGTAGCTGGTGTAACGCGGGCCGGGACGGTTGTAGCGGTCGATCGTTGCGCGGGTGATCTCAACAGTCATAACAACCCCTCTTGCCGGCTGATCTGTAGTTCCGTTTGCAAACTACGTGGACAAGAAAACTAAACCCAGAGCTTGCCCAAAGACGCATGATCGACTCTGATTGTAGCATGATAGTCAATCATTTGATTGTTTGAGCAATTTGCCGGCAAGGTATGCTCAAAGCGGTTTTGGCTGTTGGGAATGAGGTATTTGCTTCCTTGGAAATGAAGTTGCGTTGCGAAAGCATAACCATGGTAAGAAACTTTTTCTCTGCAAGAGTTGCCAACCCATCTCAGAGAACTGCGGAGAGAATACTCGTCGCGTCTAACCGGTTGACCGGGGGCAGAATACATTCCGCCCTACCTAGACCATCCCCCCTCTCCCCTCGTGGGAGAGGGGCGATGGACATCGCACGGCAGCGGCGCGTAACCATCCCCCCTCTCCCCTCGTGGGAGAGGGATTCGTTCGCGACTAATGCGATGAGATTGGGCTATCCCCCCTCTCCCCTCGTGGGAGAGGGATTCGTTCGCGACTGATGCGATGAGATTGGGCTATCCCCCCTCTCCCCTCGTGGGAGATGGGGCAAGGGGGTGAGGGGGTC
>NZ_CALLJH010000040.1:0-30808 GCF_938091255.1 uncultured Chloroflexus sp. | reverse complement strand
AGGCGCTGATGTCTGGTATTTCAACACTCATAGCCGGCAAGTGGTGGTGCTCGCTGGGCAACCGCCCCAAGGCGATCCATACCGCTTGTCGGTGGCCGAATATCTCAACATCTATCAGCGTCAAGCCCAGCCTACGTCGCCCCCGCTGCAATCGTGGATCGATCTGGCACGCCAAATGGCGCAAACACCGGACGAGGCACTGGAGTTTCGTAACCAATGACGTGATGCAAAAGCCAATACCAAATTCACTGCTCCGCGTTGGTTGACGAACCTACCATTGACGCCGGTAACGCAGCAATGGCTGCCGGCAATCCAACAGGCCGGTTTTATCGACCAAATCCAGCAAAGCCATCATCTGTACAACCTCCATCAGGTTGATCAAAATTTTTGGAAATTTGTGGATGGTCAATGGCTTGAGCTGTTTGGGTATGACGCTGCAAAACAAGCTGGGTGTTTTGATGACGTTTGTTATAACTTAGCAATACCTATCCCCAATCAAAATGCCACTAATCAAATCGATCTCGCTGCCACGTATGCCGCATCTCTCTTGATAGCCGAATGTAAAGCGGAAGGTGAACCGTTCAAAACAGCACATCTTGACAAACTAAGCGCCATTGCTAATATGATCGGCGGTTCATTCGTTGTCAAACTGTTTATCACTGCCCGTAGTCGACGAAAAACTGATCCGCGGCACATGAATTCGTTTCTTGATCAAGCCAAAGCTCGCCAGATTGTCGTCGTGACCGGTGAGCAATTGCCAGACCTAGCCACTATTCTGAAACAAGAGACGCAACAGCCAACCTATGCGCGGGTGTAACGCATACGTTCACCACCGAATCGGTAAGTCATCCACAACAAACAACATCCACTGCCGCTAAGCTTCGTGTACAATATCCTTGTGCATTTCCCATCTTTTAACACTCCTGAAGATATATACTTGTGCGTACCGCAATGTCGCTCCTGCTGCGACGCTTACGAAAGAAGAGGAGGTTCCTATGCAAGGAAGCGAAACCGCTGTCGAACCCTACGTGCTAAGCGAGATTGACGAGCGCGGCATCGTTCGTCTCACCCTCAATCGACCGCGTCAGTTCAATGCCTTATCGGAAGAGATGCTAGCTGCGCTGCAAGCCGAGCTTGAGGCTGTCGCGGCAAACCCGCAGGCGCGAGTCGTTGTGTTGGCCGGCACTGGCAAAGCCTTCTGCGCCGGTCACGATCTGAAACAGATGCAAGCCCACCCCGACCAGCAGTACTACGAAGACCTCTTCGCCCGCTGTTCAAACATGATGCTGACTATTCAGCGGATGCCGCAGCCGGTGATCGCCCGCGTGCATGGGATTGCTACCGCTGCCGGCTGCCAATTGGTCGCGATGTGCGATTTAGCCGTCGCGTCCACTGAGGCCAAATTTGCGGTGTCGGGGATTAGCGTTGGTCTTTTCTGCTCGACGCCATCAGTCGCGCTGTCGCGCAACATCGGGCGCAAGGCTGCTTTCGAGATGCTCGTTACCGGTGAGTTTATTGATGCTGACACTGCTCAGCGGTTGGGGTTAGTCAATCGCGTCGCGGCGCCCGATGAACTCGATGCCGAAGTAGAACGATTAGCCGCAGCGATTCTCGCCAAACCGGCCGAGTCAATCGCGATTGGGAAATCGCTCTTCTACCGTCAGATCGAGCTGCCGATGGAAGAAGCGTACCGCTTGGCTGGCCAGACTATGGCTTGCAATATGATGGAACCATGCGCCCAAGAGGGTGTCGCCGCCTTTGTCGAGAAGCGTCCGCCAGCGTGGGCCAACTCTGAGAGTCGTTAGTCTCTCTCACCTGCACACACGTATCGAAAAGCAGGCTACTCTCTCCCCTCCTTCTCCCTCGGTGGGGGAGGGAGGGAGAAAGGGCCCGGGAAACGTAACCACCAGCATACTGAAACTCCGCTGACGGTGTCGTTGTGCTTCGTAGCCCGCACGAGACGATGCGCTCAGCGACCCAATCGGACTAGCATCTGGGCAGAATGCATCGGGGGTCAATAGGCTATCAAACCCCAGTCTGCTGCATGTGATGATCGTTCTTTCTCTTTATTGACACATTGTATCAATAATGGTATACTCTTCCGGCATCTACTCCTCATCTCTTGATGCCGGAGGTTGGTCATGCGACGAACGTCTGTGCGCACACGGCTTGAAGGAGTCCTGCCACTGCTCTCACTCATTGTCCTGCTGGCCATTATTGGTCAAGTTGTCATGCAAAGCGTGATCACATGGGCTACCGGCAATGAGCTATCTCAGATTGTGCCGGTCTTCGAGGCACCGATTGCCAACGCCGGCAAAGCACTCGGCGCGCTGCTTACCGCGTGGATGCCAACATGGATCATCGCAACGCCGTTTGGGCCACTTGACATCAAATATACTGCCGCATATACGATTTACGAATGGTTCAAGTTACCGATCATTCTTTTCCTCACCACGTTCGGGATGACGCTCCTTCGGTTAGGCGTGAGCACGGTTTGGCTTGAGCGAACGTTGGGGCGCAACGATGTGATCGGCATTCTTGGTGGAACCCTGCTAGGAATGGTGACACCGGTCTGCTCGTGTACAGTAACGAATATCTATGCCGGTTTGGCAGCCGGCGGCGCTAGTCGCCGTGCCTCGGCGGCCTTTCTCTTTGCTAGTCCGGCACTCAACGAGTTTGCTATCATCTTTATGTTTGTAATCGTCGGTCCGCTTAGTGGGGTCGTGTACGTAGTGGCCGGAGTGATTGCTGCCATAATCACCGGTTATCTCGCCCCAGTATTGGGTCTCGATCCGCATCGCTTTGTTCAGCCCATATTACGCTTGCCATTCCACGACTCGCTAGACCGCTCCAGTATCTTGATACGCGCCCATCAAGAAGCATGGGCGCTGTTTAAACGGCTGATTGGGGTTGTGCTGTTTAGTGGGCTGCTAGCCGGGATTTTGGTTAATTTCAATCTGACGTTGGTTGAGGCACTGAAGCAGGCCGGCAGCGTGTGGTGGGGGCCGATCCTTGCAACTGTGCTCGGTTTGCCACTCGACATTAATGCGGCCTCTACTGCCCCGATTTTGGTGGCGTTGCATCAGATCGTGCCACTTGGCACATTAGTGGCTGCTATGATGGCTACGACTGTCTCGTCGATCCCCGAATGGGCAATGCTAAACCAGTTGCTTGGCCGAGCTGCTGCGAGTAAAGTAGTGCTTTGGTATGGTTTGTACGTGATCGGATTAGGGTTATTGCTCAATTGGTTATTCGGCTGACGAATGGTCATGACCGCGGTATGAATTAGCACGGATTATGCGGGTACGCATCCGTGCTGAGCTGCCTCATCCCCGCCCATCCGTGGTCTATTCCTTCACCCGTGTCGTTCCGTGGCTCATACCCTATCCGTGCTCAGCCACCGAGATAGAGCAAGTCGCCTATGAGATCCGGCTAGCGCCGCTATTGATGAAGCGTTGTCTCATTAACGGTTTTTTCGTAGAATAAGCACAGTTGGGCCGGCCACCATCGCTCTACCTAATCCCTATGGTATGAATTCTGACACCCTGAGCCACTCTCGTCTTCTAACAGGTCTCGCATCAAACGACGTTGCTGTTATTACGCGCTTGGCCGAGACGATTCAGGTAAAACGCAACACGCAACTCTTCGCCGACGGCGATCCGGCAACCCATCTCTACCTCATTGTGACAGGGCAAATCCGGTTATACAAACTGACTCCCGCTGGTCGGCAAAGTGTGTTTCGGATTGCTGGGTCGCATGAAGTGATCGGGTTAAGCGCTGTCGTTTCCGAGAGTCGATACACACTCTATGCGCAATCAATCTCAGCGGGCCACATGTTGGCGTGGCCCGCCCCGATGTTTCAGTCACTTATGCAGCAATTTCCCCAATTGCAACGCAACTGCATGCAACTCTTGAGCGAGTATCGCGAAGATTTGCAAGATCAATTACTCGAAATCGCTACCGACGATGTTGAGATACGGCTGGCTAAAGCGCTGGTGCGTTGGATGAAACGTCATTGCGATATGGCGTGTCCTGCCCTCCTCACAATTCCATTATTACAACGCGATCTTGCCGATCTGATCGGTGCCAGTCACTACACCATTAGCCGCTTGTTGCATCAATGGCAGGAAGAAGGTCTTGTTCAAGTTCAGCACGGTCGCCTGATAGTGAGTGATCGACAACAATTGCTCGCCAAAGCGGAGGTGCTGTGACGTTATTTGATCCTGAATTCATGCCAATGTAATTTCTCTCCGCCTGAGCAATCCTAACAAATGTGTTCATCCGCTCGGATCGCGGATCGGGTGACACATATTTCACAAACAGGCCCGTGATCTTGCGCTAGCGCAACGACAGTACCGTAGGTGCTGTCGTATTATTTGTGCCCAGAGAAAAGTGAATAATATCACAAATAAGTCACGTTGGGCTTGGTAGGGTTTGGAGGTGTTTATGTATCCGATTTGGGAAGGTATCTTCATCCATTCGGCCATGTACGTGGCGATTGTTTCGGCATTCCACGTACTCGCCTCGCACTTGACCGTCGCTGCGGCATGGTTCAACCTCTATCTCGAACGACGGGCGGTTTATGAAAAGCGTCCCGAACTGTACGAGTACTTGCGCCGGAGCGCACTAGGCTTGCTCGTCTTTGCGTATGTCTTCGGCGCGATGGCCGGCGTCGGTATCTGGCAAACCACTACCGCAGCGAACCCGCGCGGTATTTCGACGCTCATCCACAATTTCGTCTTCTACTGGGGAGCTGAATGGTACATGTTCTTGATTGATGTCGTTGGTATTATCGCCTACTACTATTCGTTCGGTCGGGTTGATCCGAAAACACACCTACGATTGGCATGGATTCTCGCCCTTGGCGGTACCGGCACGTTATCTATCATCGTAGGAATTTTATCATTTGAGCTCACCCCCGGTCTGTGGTTAGATACCGGGGTGAGTCTGAACGGTTTCTTTAATCCCACCTTCTGGCCACAAATCTTCCTGCGCTTTGCGCTTATGTTCCCGATTACCGCAGCGTGGGCGCTGCTCATCGTAACCGGGATGCCCAAAACATACCCCGAGCGCGAGCCAATTATCCGCAACGCAGCCCTGATGGGTTTGGGCGGCTTAGCGGTCGCGCTGGCTATTTTCGTCTTCTGGTTCTACCCAGTGCTGCCCGAGCACGCCAAAATTATTATGCGAACCCGCGCCATACCACCGATTACCTATACCGTTATTCTTGGCGGAATCGCCGCGACGTTTGCCGGCCTGCTGTTTGCGTGGCGGTTTCCCCAGCGCCAGCAACGCCTGATTGCGTTGGGTGCGCTGTTCGTGTTGTTTGCCGCGATCTTTGGCGCCGAACGCACCCGCGAAGTCTTGCGCAAACCTGATATTATCGCTGGCTATATGTCATCCAATCAGCTTGTCTTCAACGATTTGCCAGCACGTAATATCGAAAGTGAAGAGCAGCGGCTAAACGAGACCGGTATGCTGGGGTCGTTGCCATTCCTCCCTCGGCCTGACCAGATCGTGCTGCCGGCCAATAGTGGATTGCCCAATCAGACAATTGCCGTCGGACGCACCTTAGTCGTGCAGCAGTGCGCCTCGTGTCACAATGTGAGCCAGCAAACAGCATTGATTGGGTTCAACCAACGCTTGGCGTTACGTTCACTGGCCGATCTGTTATATCTCCGCCGAGCCACGACAGCCGATCTGATCAAGTCGCGCATCCGTGCAATTGGCGGGTTCCAGTATATGCATCCGGTGGTCGGCACTGAAGAAGAACTTTCTGCTATGGCTCAATATCTCGAATACTTTGTCCAGCAGGTGCATCCGTCGCAACCCCAAGTAGTCACGCAGAGGTGAGATATGAATGTCGGTGAGATGCTCAAGATGATGCGCGACCCGCTCGGCGCGCCGTTTTATCCGCCAGCGTTGCAGGTGTTATTGGTCGTAACGTGGGTGTTGCATATCTTCTTCGTCACGCTCGCCTTGGGATCAAGTTTGTACGCGATTTGGGGCTTTCTCCGTCCTACTAACTACCGATTACGGCTGGCACGGGTCGCTGCCCGGCTTACCCCGAATGCAGTTGGGCTAGGGATTGTCACCGGCATTGCACCACTGCTGTTTGTGCAGACGATCTACGATCCTATTTGGTATGCCAGCAACACCTTGACTGGGTTCTGGTCGGTCAGTTTCATCTTTGTGGTTATGGGCGGCTACAGTCTCGCATACCTGTTCTACCTAAAGGGCAGCCCTGACGGGAAATTGCTCTGGTCGGCCGTGGCATCGTTCATCTTACTCTTCTTCGCCGGTTGGATTATGCATGTGCTAGCGGCAGTCTCGATCCGACCTGAACGCTGGATGGAGTGGTATGCGCCGAATGGCATCATCGATACGCGCGGGGTTATCTTCCATGCGTGGAACATTCCGCGGCTTGTGTTCCTGCTGCCCTTGCAAGCTGGTCTGAGCCTCGCGGTAACGCTGACTTTGTTCGGTTGGTATTTCCGCCGTAACGAGGAAGATGCACCCTTCATGCAATGGGTGGCCAGCCTTGGTCGGAAACTAGGCCTTGTGATTAGCCCGCTCTACGCGCTTACCGGCTTGCTCTGGGCGACGACCGAAGGCGTTGAGTTCGGTATCGGTTGGCAAGTCGGGATCACGTTAGTAGGCGTTGGAGTAGCGCTAACCGGCTATTTCTTCTGGCTGCGCCAACCAATCCGCTATGCGCCGCGCACGTTGCTTGCTTGGATAGGAACGCTGGTTATTGTAGGTATGGTACGCGAAGCGATCCGGGCTGTCTCACTAGCACGATTCGGGTACAGTGTCGCTACCTATCCCTATGCCTTTGATTGGGGATCGATCATCGTATTTACTGTAACCACCATCGTCGGCGTTGCAGTGCTCGCGTATCTCATAATGGTGATGTACCAGTCTGGCGGGGTGAAGCATGATGCGCAGATCTCGCCCCGTGTGGAGCGGCTTGGTACGATTGCCACCGGCATGCTAGGGGCGTGGTTTGGCTTCTTCTTGCTCGTTGGGTTGTACGCTACGTTCTTTCTAAGGTGAACCATCGTCGGCGATCTCGCTGTCAACAATCACCGGCGTAGAGCAATTTCAGCTTGCTCCTACGCCGGCGTTCATTTAGGTTGGGTTCACTTCCACATTCGGTAATGATCCATAGTATCATTAAGGGAGGTAAAAGCACATATCGCATTCTCGTTGATAATCGTATGACCGATCGTCACAACACGATCATCTCACTCAGCACAACAGATTGGGAACAACGGATGACGGCTGCGTTACGCGAACATCACATTCGCCTCACCCAACCACGTCGCGCCATCATTCATTGGATTGCCTGCCAGCCACACGTGTTCAGCACTGAGGCATTGGCAGCAGCACTTGCACCGCCGCCAACACGGGTAAGCCGTGCCACTGCGTATCGTATGGTTGACTACCTCCGTGAGCAGGGCTGGTTAACCCGGATTCGCACTGAACGCGGGTTATACGCATATGCACGCACGATCCCCGGTCATCACCACCACGCGATCTGCCTTCGTTGCGGCACGACCTTACTGATCGACGGATGTGCGATCCTCGATGAACTGAACGTGTTGCTGGCAAGACAAGGCTTTCGTGTCCAGCATCATCTCCTCGAATTGACCGGTCTGTGCTGGCGCTGTCAAGCCTATGAGCAGTGACTTACAAAACCGTTAGCGGGCCGTGATCATCGCAGTGATCGCCGTGGCGATGGTGAAGACGACCATTGACCAAATAGTCAACATGATCCCCGTGCGGCACCAACGGGTGACCGCAGTCTTCGTGACCGCACTGACATGCAATTGGCGCACAGCCGGCGGGATTGTCTGAGCTGACTGCTATCACGTGTTCATCGTAGTGCCCCTCGTGTGGATGGTGGAGATGACCATCATGCAGATAATCGACGTGACCATCGTGCAAAATGCGGAGATGGCCACAATGCTCGCTGTGGATATGGGGATGTGGGTCATGAATTGGATGAGTCATAACATGGCTCCTTTCTCCTTCGTTTGCTACCACTTGCCTCATTATGAGACGGAGCCATACTTATGAACAAGCCCCTAAGCTGGCGTTACTTGAGATGTAATCACAACAGCGATAACCACTGGTCAACATCAAGCATCTGCATTATTAACGAAGGACGGACTCAAACAGCGTTTTCCCCCCTACCTTATAAATACGAGACGGCATCTCTACGAGCATCGAGAGTGGGCAAACAACACACTGACCAACACCAGCACCTAGCAACAAACGCAGTTCTGCGTCCGAGGCCGAACGACCAACGCCAACCTAAAAAACCTGAAGCGCACTGCGATATGTGCAGTGCGCTTCTACTGGTGCCCCCAGCGGGATTCGAACCCGCGATCTCCACCTTGAAAGGGTGATGTCCTAGGCCACTAGACGATGGGGGCCTGACGCGGGTGCATTATACCATACTTTGTAATTGTTGCAACCCACTGGCGTAGAGCATGGATGCGCGCCGATGTGGTTCGCTCTAAGTCCTCAATTAGCGCCAGTTGTAATCCACCGGTACAGCGCATCGCACTGCCAGCCCCTACACCTCCGGTAATTCATCGTAGTAGTCAGCCAGCCCAGCCAGCGTCATCTGGGCCAAAAACGGCGTCACTTCGTTGCCGAGCGAGGTGCGGAACGCGCTATAGTCAATCGCCACCGCCGCCTTCCAATCGCCGGCCTCGGTAAAGCGCGGCAGGTAGCGCCGCAATTGCGCTGCCAACAACCGGCGCGAGTTGGGCAGCGCAAACAACAACACCGCGCGTTGCAAATACTCTGAAAAAGCAGCCGTATTCGCCTCATCGTCCACTGGCGGTTCACCGAGTTTGGCGATAATGCGCTGGATAATCTCTGGCCCGATGTGCAGCGGATCAAACATCGGGTCGCGGAATAACTCGACGCAGTAGGCATCGAGTGCGGCTTGATCGCGGTGCAGCTCCAACGCTAACGCGCGCTGGCCGTTCACGGCCCGCACCGCCGCCGCAATCCGCGCCTGCTCCTCAGCGTCAGGCGGATCGGCTAGCCACGTACCGGCACACCGCGTTAACCGTATCGCTTCTTCCCCGCCGCCGGCTCGATCAACCGGACGCACTGAGCGACCGCGCATACCTGCATCCTCCCTTGTTGGTTTGCTTGCGTCGCTTAGTATAACACGATCTGATACGCACGGCGTTATCTTAAAAACTTGACTTTCTTGCACAACAAATTGACATTTTTTGACGACCTGATTACAATAGAGCAAGGTTCGCCTATTCAGTGCAGAGGAGACTACCGTGGCCCGTATTTACAATTCGATCACCGAATTGATCGGCAATACGCCGCTGGTCCGCCTCAACCGCGTCAACGACACCGATGCTACCGTTGTCGCGAAACTTGAATTCTTTAATCCGGCCAGTTCGGTTAAGGATCGCATTGGGCTAGCAATGATCGATGCCGCCGAGCGCGAGGGTCTGATCCGTCCCGGTGAGACGGTGCTGATCGAGCCAACGAGCGGCAACACCGGCATCGGCTTGGCACTTGTCGCAGCGGCTCGCGGCTATCGCCTGATTTTGACCATGCCCGAAACGATGAGTATCGAGCGCCGCAAGTTGCTACGTGGCTTCGGTGCTGAATTGGTGCTGACGCCGGGCAGCGAGGGCATGCGCGGTGCCATTGCCCGCGCCGAAGAGCTGCTCGCCGAGATCCCCAACAGCTTTATGCCCCAACAGTTCAAGAACCCGGCCAACCCAGCGATTCACCGCGCTACGACTGCTGAAGAGATTTGGCGCGATACCGATGGACAGGTCGATATTGTGGTTGGCGGTGTTGGCACCGGCGGTACCCTCACCGGCATCGGCGAAGTCCTTAAGCCACGTCGGCCTAGTTTGCGTATCGTCGCGGTTGAGCCAGAAGCATCGCCGGTATTGTCGGGCGGCAAACCCGGCCCGCACAAGATTCAGGGCATCGGCGCCGGTTTTATTCCTGATGTGTTGAATACCTCCATTCTCGATGAGATTCAGCAGGTCAGCAACGAAGATGCCTTTGCGATGGCGCGCCGTCTTGCCCGTGAAGAGGGGTTGATGGTTGGCATTTCGAGCGGCGCCGCTGCTACCGCCGCTCTCCGCGTTGCCCGTCGGCCTGAAAATGCCGGTAAACTCATCGTCTTTATTGTGCCCTCAAACGGTGAGCGCTATCTCTCTACCCCGCTCTTCGCCGAAGAGTGAAACGTACTGACGCTAAGCATGCCAAAGCGCAACGCGAGCTTAATGCAAAGACGCCAAAGCGCAATGTAAGCTTAATGCAAAGACGCCAAGGCGCAACGCGAGCCTCACGCGAAGACGCCAAGGTGCAAAGGGGGACGTGTAGGGAGCTTGCAGCTCCTTTTCCCATGCTTTATCCCCCTTTGCACCCCTTGCGTCCTTGGCGCCTTGGCGATTCTACCCTGCGCGCCCCTTGCCTCCTTCGTGCCTTGGCAGGTTTCCCCTGCGGGTCTTTGCCCCCCTTTGCGTCACTCCTCCTCGTCTTGGCGGACATTGCCGCCATCGAGGAAGATCACCTCATCAGCCCGCACATACGTGCGCCAACGGGTTTGTCCGCTTTCACTGTCTTGCCATTTATCAGTACGCAAGCTCCCCATCACCATTACCCGCCGACCCTTCTGCAAGTAATTGCCGCACACCTCAGCCAACCGCTCCCATGCCTCCACCGTCGTCCACTCAGTCTCGCTTGTGCGATTACCCTGCTCATCGTTACCACCCGGTCGATTGGTCGCCAGATTAAATCGGCACACCGACACCCCACTCCCAACCTGCTTGACCTCCGGGTCAGCGCCGAGCCGTCCAATCAGCTCAACCCGATTCATCGTGCCCCGAAAACTGCGCATTACCTGTTCCTTTCTCGTTTGCCCAAAAATTGTCCCTGCATGAAAGAAACCGCAGCAACTGGCCAAAAGTTGCGCATTTTTGGGAAAATTGATCTGCCACTAAAAGATTTCCCACCTTGCAATAGGTGACCATGCTTGATCACAAGTCTAGAGTTGCCATGCTGTAGTTTGAGTAGGTATAATCTGATTTATGACAAATTCGAACAGCCCGCTCAACCCACATCCCACCAACGCAGACATCACTTCACCAATCGCGCCGATCCTTGCCCTGAGTAAGGTCGTGCTTTCATCGCTTGATCTGCGTGACGTGTTACAACACGTGCTTGTCGCTACCCGTGAATTGAGCGGAGCCGATGTGGTAGCGATCTGGTTGCTCGATGAACAGGATGAATGGCTAACGAGCGCTGCGGTATTAGGATTAGAAGATCGGCCCGAACACGAACGTCTTTTTCGCATGCGGGTAGGAGAAGGTATCGCCGGGTGGGCCGTCGCTCATCAACAGATTTTGCACATTACCGATCCGGTTCGCGATCCTCGCTATATCCCCAAACTTGATCGACACCCCGCAGTAATACTGGCTATTCCGCTTATCGTGCGCGATCATTGCTTCGGCGCCCTCAGTCTCTCACGATTTACCATTGACTCTTCATTTCGGCGCGAGGTCATCGAGACCATCACAATCTTCGCCGATCTGGCCGCAATTGCTATTGATAATGCCACCACCGCCCAAATGCTGCGCCGGGCGACAGCGCGCGAGCGCATTTTGGCCTATAGCGCCGAAATCTATCAGGCTGAAACGTTGATCATGCGCGAATTGGCTGATGTGTTAGGGGCTGAACCCCGGCTGATCACGACTACCCCAGACGAGCATCTGCTCGATCAGGCTGGCCAACCGGTCACTGAGCATGAGCTTGACCTTTTACGCAAGGAAGGTGCGCTCATGGTCGATCTCCGCTTCAACGGTCTGCCGGCATGGTTGGTCGTGCATGCCCCCGGACGGTACTGGCGCAAAGAAGACGCCGATCTGCTCGCCTTCGCCGCTGCCCAGATGATGCGCGCCCGCCAGCGCGCGTTCGAACAGCGCGCCCATGCCCGTGCCGAGGCGCTCAGCAACTTAGTTGCTCTCACCAACGCGCGGATCGATCAGGCCAGCGTGCTCGACCAGATCCTCATTGAATTGCAACGCTTTGTCAATTTCGACTCGGCGTGCGTCTTTGTTGTCCATGACGAAGAGTATGTGCGCCTGATCGCCCAGCGCGGCCTGCGCAGCAAGGCCGATCAGGTGACACTGTACGCCGGACCCGGTTCGCTGATTAACGACCTGCGCCGGTTAGGAACCGCCATCTATCATCCCGATGTGCAGCGGGTACCCGGTTGGCAGAAAGTGCCCGACAGCGACATTATCCGCTCGTGGATTGGGGTGCCATTGCGAGTTGATCAGAATATAATCGGCGTGCTCACTATTGACAAATGGATGCCTAACAGCTTTACCGCCGAAGATGTTGGCGCTGCGCAAATGTTCGGTGAGCAGGTGGCCGCCGTCATTAATAACGTGCGCTTACTGCGCGAGGCACAAGAACGGGCGCGCCAGTTTCAAGTCTTGCAACAGTTTAGCGCCCGCATTGGCACGCTGCGCAACGTTGACCAATTGCTCGATGAAGCGTCCCAATTACTGCACCGCTCGTTTGGCTATTATCAGGTGTTGATCGGGGTGATTGAAGGTGAACAGATCATGGTTCGTGCCGCGCATGGCCATCTGATGCAAGGCCAATCGCAACAGCACCTCTTTCCGCCCCTGCCGATTACTACCGGCATCAGCGGCTGGGTCATCAGCCATGCTCGCCCGGTGATTGTCAATGATGTGATGCGTGATGAACGGTATGTCCATCACCCTAACCTGCCGGCTACCGCGGCTGAGATGATTGTGCCCATTCTGGTCGACGAGCAAATCTTTGGCATCATTATCATTGAAAGTGCGGTAAGGGGCATCTTTAGCCAAGGCGACCTCGACTTGGTGACAGCTATGGCGCACCTGATCGGAGTTACGATCGCGAACCTCAACCATGATGCCGAGCTGCAACGCGCGCGCGAACAGTTGATCGAGCGCGACCGGTTGCGCGCCCTCGGCGAACTCTCCAGCGGAGTCGCTCACGATTTTAACAATTTGCTGGCGAGCATTCTTGGTCATGTGCAGCTCTTATTAGCTGAAGTCGACGATCCCCGTCTGTATGAAGGGTTGCGCGCGATTGAAGTCGCGGCCCTCGATGGCACGACGACGGTAAGCCGCTTACAAGGCTTTGCCCAAACTAGCCGCTCGATGCCGAATAGTCCGGTCGATCTTAATCAAGTCGTCGCAGAAAGTTTAGCCCTGACCCGTCCGCGCTGGCGCGACGAGGCGCAAAGTCGCGGTATTGCGATCGATGTGCGCACTGAAACATCGCCGCTGCCGATTATCGTGGGTGATGCAACTGCATTGCGTGAATTGGTGATCAATTTGGTCTTGAATGCGATCGACGCAATGCCTGAAGGTGGCGCCATAACATTGCGCACGGCGCCGGCGCCCAGCGATATATTGGGTGAACCGGCGGTGATGCTCGAAATCCAAGACACCGGCGTTGGTATCGATCCAGCGCTCCACGAACAGATCTTCGCCCCCTTTTTCTCAACAAAGGGATCCCGCGGCACCGGGATGGGACTGGCACTGGCGCGCGGCATCGTCCAACAGCACGGCGGGCGAATGACGCTTGAAAGTGACCTTGGCAAGGGAACAACCTTCCGCATCTGGCTGCCGGTAGGGCTTCCGCCGCCGATCGAGCAGCCGGCACAGCCTTCCGTTACAGCCCCCACCAGTTGTATCTTGGTCGTTGATGACGAAGAGGCCGTGCGGCAGGTATTAGTCCGCATCCTCAAACGCTTCGGCCATCACGTTGAAGAAGCCGCTTCTGGCGAAGCGGCATTGGCGCAATTCAGGGTTGGACACTATCAAGTCGTTTGCACCGATCTGGGTATGCCCAGTATGTCGGGGTGGGAACTAGCGGCCCATATTCGGCAGATTGACCCCAACGTGCGCATTGTGCTTGTCACTGGCTGGAGCGAGCAGATTGATCCTGAAGAGGCGCGTTCACGCCAAATTGACGCTATTTTGGCCAAACCGTTTACTATCCAGCAGGTGCAGGCAGTGATCGCTAATGTGTTAGCATCCGCATAGCACGGCAGGGCCCGGTTCGGGCCGCAATATCGAACCGAATGCAGGGAAGGTGCTGGCATGTTTCGCTTCTGGTTGCAATCGATTGGGATAGGGCTACGCTGGCTACTGGTGGGTGCAGTGGGATTGGCTGCCATAACAATGTGGGCCGTCGGCCAACCGCTGGCCGAACCAGTGCCTCTCAGTGGCGATGCGCTCATTATTTCAGCTATCACTCCGCTCGATGTTGAGACGAATAGCCAAGTAGCCAATCTGCTGCAGGCCGGCGCAGCGCCAATCGCCTATCTGGCCGGCTCACAGGCCGAACTCCTTGCCACCGATCTGGCCCAACGCGGAGTGCCTAGTGACCGTTTGCAGATCCTGCCCGAACCGGCGGCGTTGCTCCCAACCGCGCAAGCTGCCGGTCACCGGCGCTTGATTATCACTGCTTCACCAGCTCATCGCCTCGCCCTTGTCCGGCAGGCCCAGACGATGGGGTTTGCCGTGACAGTGCTTGAGAGTGGGCCACCTTCTCTGAGTGAGCGAGTTGCTGCAACATTGATCTATTGGCAAGTGGTCATCGCCGGGCAAGCAAACTGATAACGATTATCAGATTTACTCACAAAAACTGATCAATACCGTTGCCCTTCCAAACGCACCAGAATGCGATATATTCCGCTTGCGTCATAACGCAGTGCGTTGGTTATCCACAAAAAACATTTAACACTTTAGTGTTCAATCGGCGTATTGCAACGAGCAAATACAGCATTAGAGAGCGGCAGCGTGCCACTGTATGCGCGGCCTATTGACAAATCGCGAAAAGTATATTACTATTTCTCTACTTTTGCGACGCTACGCTGTTGATAATGTCTTGATTGAATCACAGTGAGAACGCCGGCAAGAAGCTGAAGTGAGGCTGATACTTTGCTGAGACACTCCCCGAACCAGTCAGCTTCGCTTCTTAACCTGCCGACCTCCAGCACCACCACGCGCGTGGCCACAGTCGCTAACTACGCTGGCCGGTTGGCAGACAGAAAGAGGAAAGACGCTCCATGATTGAGCTGAATCACGATCGCGCTGGTGATCTGCTACCCCTCGAACTGCAACGTCTGCGTGAACGCGCTGTTCACCATCGGAGTAGACACCGGCAACGCTCGCGACCATTTGCTACGCTTGCGGCGCATACTCCTACTACGCCAGATCTGCAACGCTGGCTACGTCAACTTCCCTCCCGTTATCTACTCCACTCTGTGGTTGCCCTCCTCTTCCCGGTCGCTCTGCTCCTCGGCCAACTGCCACTGCGCCCGGCGCCGCAGACTCTTACGCCGCCCACCGCTGCACCGGTTGTGGCTGAAGGCGATGTACCCCTGATCATTCTCGGCCCGCTTAATCTCAATTCTGCTCGCACCGGTGACGTAGTAGGCGATCCGCCCCTTGAGGCCGATGAGGCGTTGCCGGTGCCGCTCACGGTGCTCTCGCGCAGCGAACAGACCGCACCCCTGATCGTGCCAGCAACCATCATTGCCGACGTAGCCAAGGTGCGCAATGGCCCCGGCTTGGCTTACGATGACATCGCCCGCCTGACCAGTGGCGCTACGATCGAAGTCGTTGGTCGCTACGGCGAGTGGCTCCAGTTCCGTACCGCCGATGATCCGAGCTTGCGCTGGATCGCCGCTGAATTGGTGAATGTGCCGGAAGCGGTCTTCTATAACCTCAAGCCAGTGGCAGACGGTGCGATTCCGCCACCGCCGCCGCCAAAGGTGGCGAGTGTCCGCGAGGATGGGCTTAACTTGCGCGACGGCCCCGGCACCAATTATGTCAGCATGAAACGCCTCACTGCCGGCCAAGAGCTGACGCTTGTCGAGCAGTTTAACGGCTGGTTCCTCGTTGAGACTGGCGGTTTGTACGGCTGGGTCACGGCTGAATTCCTAAACATTGCACCCGGCGTGATCGAGCGGGTGCCGGTCGCCGCAACCATTCCTGATCCGAACCCACCCTTAGTCGGTGCGGTGATCGAGAATTCGGTTAATCTGCGCAAAGGCCCCGGTTCGGCCTACGATCGCATCGGCGCTGTGAATGC
Organism: uncultured Chloroflexus sp.; assembly: GCF_938091255.1. Taxonomy (NCBI): domain Bacteria; kingdom Bacillati; phylum Chloroflexota; class Chloroflexia; order Chloroflexales; family Chloroflexaceae; genus Chloroflexus; species uncultured Chloroflexus sp. The sequence continues at coordinate 14,641 of NZ_CALLJH010000040.1, read as the reverse complement.
CGGCACTGAGGTGAAGCTGTTGGCGCGGCACAAAGATTGGTACCGGGTTGAGCTTTCCAATGGCACTAAGGCTTGGATCTACGCCGAGCTGCTTCAGGTGACGCCGATGGCTGCTCGGCGCGTACCCTATACCAACGATATTCCGGCCCTGCCCAACCGTAGCCGTCTTGCCAACAGCGGCCCGGTCAATATCCCCGCTAGCGGCGATGTCGCGAGCTATGCGGTGCAGTTTGTCGGCTATCGCTATGTGTGGGGCGGCTCTAGCCCGCTTACCGGCTTCGATTGTAGCGGGTTGACATGGTATGTCTATCGCCAGTTTGGCGTGAGTCTGCCCCGCACGGCGGCAAGCCAGTTCAATACACGCTATGGGGCGCTGATCAGCAACCTCAATAATCTGGCCCCCGGTGATCTGATGTTCTTCGCCAATACCGGCGGTGGTCGCGGTATTACCCACGTGGCCATCTATATCGGTAATGGCCAGATGGTTCATGCGATGACACCTGCCTACGGCGTTCAGATCTCCAGTATCTGGGGTTCGTATTGGACGAGCCGTTTCGCTGGCGCTATTCGCCCGTATCGGTGACACATCGGCGGGGCGATGCGATGCGTCGCCCCGCTCTTTAGTCCGCGCCTAAGGCCGCAATCACCGTCCGCGCCAGATCGATCCGCATCAACCAGTTCCGCGGGTCGGCATCAAAGCGATCGAGCCACGCTTCTACCCCTCCCAACGCCGCTACTTCGTCAAGGTAGCGGTCGAGCGTCTCAAACTCTAACCCTTCGGTTGCGCGATAGCCTAATGCCAACCCGGCCCGTTGCGCCAGCAGTAACCATGTGCAGTCAGCACCGATGCTGTCATCGCGACTCGCTGATACGATCAGTTCCGCCGCCCGCCGTGACAAGCCGCGCGCTGCCGCCATCACATCCCACCCTAAGCCTGTCTTGCGCGCAAACACTTCATTAACCATCGCTTCAGTGACGGTCTGCGCACGCGGATGGCTGGCAAATGCCCGTGGCGTGCGCCCCAAAACGGTCAGGTCGAATGCCGGCAGCTCGGCAAGAGTGGCTGCTAGCTCATCTGGCCAGTACTCGATCCAATGCAAAACCCGGTCGAGATCGCAGAAGAGCAGCCACTCAGCATTAGGAAAAGCGTCCAAGGCGAGTTGCACCGCGCCACGCCGCCAACGGCCCAGATGGAGATGGCCGATCGGATCGGCTGCCAACCCGATCCGCAACGCGATCGCCGCCTGCGCCAACCACGCCTGCGTAGCCGGCACGCTGGTTGGTGTGACCAAGACGGCAATACCAGCAAAATGGCGCTGCAACGCCGGAAAAAGCCGTACCATCTGTTGGTGCAAGCGCCCATCAGGATCGTGATGGGTCGCAGCAAGCACAATCGTCATCAGCGATCCTTTCATCGGCATAAAACGAGCACCCCGCTGATGAGCGGGGTGCGATCGTGATCAGACCGTTAGTGAAGTTGCGTAACAACGTACTGTAAAAGTGAAACTTTCGCGGCGAACCAGTAAACTGTGGGCAAAATTGCTGCTACGATGTCTACTGCGATGAAACTGCGATATTAGCTGCGACGCTGGGCGAATGACAGTTGTAACCTCGTACCGCCGTACTAACGGTCTGATCGTCACCGGACGGGTGGTAAAATGCTAAGCTCTTTGCCGTCCACTCATACTATACCTGCACACCCGCCATCGCCACAATAGTGTGATAGTCCTATCACCTCATCGTGTTGGTACTAGTTTCATATCACCCAAAAGTACCAACCGGCCCTGCACCAGCCTGCGGACACCGGCAGGACTGGCCCGGGCCCGCTAGCCAGCGCTGCGCGCCGCCGCCACAAACCGCCGCACCCGATTGGGATCGACCGGATTAGCGATGTCACCGTCTTGTTTGATGCTGCTGCCCACAATCACGCCATCGGCCACCTGCATAAAAGCGGTGATATTATGCTCGGTGGTGCCACTACCGAGCAAGATCGGCGTATCACCTGCCAACGCCCGCGCCTGCTCGACCTTCGCCAAATCGGGTGCATCGCCAGTCATACGCCCAGAAATGATCAACGCATCAGCACCGAAAAAGCGCGTCCACTCGATATGGGTGGCGAGATCAATGCCGGGAAAGCGCACGGAATGTTTTTTATCAACATCGGCAAAGATCTTGATCGACTCGGCGTGCAACTCTTTGCGCCGGCGCATCAAATCAGCGGCACAGCCTTCATCCCAACTGCCTGCGTCCCAGATGCCGGCACCGGTGAACATACAGACGCGAATGAAACTGGCGCCAGCGGCAATCGCAATGCCGAGCAAGGCCACACCGCCATTATGCACCAAATTAACCCCCAACGGCAACTCTGGAACCGCCTGCCGCACCGCATGTGCGACTACCGCCTGCGCAGCGATGCTTTCGGGTTGCACATGCGGACCGGCGCGAAAGGGGATATCCCACATATTTTCCACAATCAAGCCATCGCACCCGCCTTCAGCTAGCGCCTCAGCATCGCGAATCGCGTGATCGATGATCGTCTGCATCCCATAGCCGGTATAGCCGGGAGCGCCGGGCAACGGCCAGCAATGCACCATGCCGATCACCGGTTTAGCGGTGCGAAAGATTTCCCGTAGATCACGTAGGCGCAGCCGATCGAGCTGCTCTTTCCAGAGTGGTGGCATGGATATCTCCTTTGCGCTGTCGAGAAGGTTACGCCCCTTGCTACGTAATAGAGACGCATACGTCATGAAACCGCTGGCAACAGCAAGCCTGAGGTGCCATGTCTGTACTGGCTCACTACGTCTTGCCAAACTCGCCGCCGGCCAGCAGCTTGGCGATGGGTATGCTTCCCCTCGTCAGTAGCGCCGGCGATTTAGCCTGAGGAATGATCCGGCCACAGGCGCTTGGCAATCGCCGCGCTCAACCGGCTGCGGATCTCGGCGGTAGATGGGATCGCCTCCACTGCGCCATAGCGGGTCGCCGTGAGCGCCCCCACCAAATTCGCCAGCGTGGCGCTTTGCGATACATCAAGCCCATACGCTAGCCCCCACGCATAGGCGGCACTAAAGGCATCGCCGCAGGCCGTGGTATCCACTGCCGTCACTGCCGGCGGTAAAACATCGAGCCGGCGGCCATCGGCGCTCGCCACGCTACACCCTTGCGCCCCTCGCTTGATGGCGACATGGCGCACTCCTGAGCCGATCAGGCTATCGAGCGCCTGCGCCACACTTTGCCCCGGCAACAAGGTGCGCAATTCATCTTCATTCATCGTCAGCAGCCACAACTGAGGCAACAATCGCACAATCAGCCGTCGCGCCACCCGCACCGCCGGTAAACAGAGATCAAGTGCAATCAAGCACCGCTGCTCGATCGCCATTTCCATCGCTTGCAACGCTGCCGAACGCTGAGGATCATCAAGCAGCACGTGCGCACCGACCAACAACATTTGGCTTGACCGGATGAGTGAAGGGGTCAAGGTTGAAGCGTCGCAATAGACATTGGCCCCGCGAAAGCTGAGAAAACTGCGCTGGCCGTTCGGCGTAACGACAATGCCGCAGAGGCCGGTTGCCGCGCTCGGATCAGTCTGCACGGCGCTGATCTGCACAGCGTGCGCGCGGGCTGTTTGTAAGGCAAACGAGCCGGCGAGATCGTTACCGACGCGCCCAATCACATAAGGGATTGCCCCTAGCCGGCCAACCGCAACCGCCATATTGAGCCCGGATCCTCCCCCACCCCAATGCACCGCTGTTGCCGGATTATCATCGTTCTCGCGAGGGAAATGCGGCAACATAAAGCCAAGATCGACATTGATGTCGCCCAGCACCGTCACTACTCGCCGCGTTTCCGCCTCCATTGTCATCCTTTACATGTTGCAGCCAGCTTCGCTTCCGTGTACAATTCTACTCTAGAGTCGGAAAGATGCTGCTGTCAACCCACTACCTGCCGGCTCCGCTTCCTACAGACAGATCGGGCCTTCCACTATGGAAGAGATTCTCATCGTTGATGATAATGAGCAGATTAGCCGCATGTTGGCCTCCAGCGTGCTCCCTGAGTTGGGGTACCGCGCTACTACCGCGCTCACCGGCCAGATCGGCCTTGAGCGGTTACGCGCTCGCCAACCCGATCTTATTTTGCTCGATCTGCAGTTGCCCGATATGAACGGGCTTGACTTCCTGCGCATCTTAACACAAGAACGGATTGATATACCAGTTATTCTCATGACTGCACACGGCTCCGAGATGATCGCGGTCGAGGCGTTTCGACTTGGCGCGCGCAATTATCTGATCAAGCCGTTCTCAGATTCCGAGGCGCGCGAAGCCATCGATCAGGCCCTTCGCGAACGCCGCTTGCAACGCGAACGCGACCGGTTGTTGGCACTCCTGCAGCAACGGGTGCAAGAGCTGACCGTCTTAACCCGCGTTGGCAAATCGGTGACGGCGTTGATGGATCATCGCCAGTTGCTTGACCGGATTGTCGAAGCGGCGATATATATCACCCAAGCCGATGAGGGGTTGCTCTGCGAGCGTGATGAGCAAACCGATAAACTGGTGGTACGCGCATGGCGCAATCCTCCCGGCGAAGCGGCCAAACAACTCGGCTTGGCCGGTTCGTTGGTCGAGCATGTCGTGCGGAGCGGGAAGCCGATCCGCCTGAGCAGCGCCGCCACCGGCGAACCGATCGCGATTACGCCGGCCTTGACGGTGCAAGCCACTTTGCAAGTGCCGTTACAGCTCGGTGATCGGGTGATTGGCGTATTAGTCGTGAATAACCGGCGCACGCATCGCGCCTTCAGCAATAGCGATCAATACCTGTTGGCCGCGCTAGCCGATTACGCCGCAATTGCGATCGAAAATGCCCGGCTCTATCAAGCGGCCCGCAGCAGTGAAGCACGCTATCGCGCGATCTTTGCCAACGCCTCTGATATGGTGCTGATACTTGATGCCGAGTGGCGGATCGTCAGCAGTAACCAAAGCGGCGCCCATATTTTGGGGCAAACTCCAGATGATCTGATCGGCCAACCGCTGCAACGTTGGTGCTTGCCCCAAGAATGGCCGGTTATTGCCCAAACCCTCCAGCGGATCAGCAATGGCGAACCAGCGCAGCCATTTACCGTTTCGTTGCAGCGTCACCTCCACGATATGGCCGTGGTCGAAATGAGCGCGCAACGCCTCGCCGTCGATGCCGAGGAGATGATCGTCTGTATCGGGCGCGATCTGACCGAACGCCGTCGCCTCGAACAGCAACTGATCCAATCGGATAAACTCTCGGCGTTGGGCCAATTGGTGGCCGGTGTTGCCCACGAGTTAAATAATCCGCTCACCAGTATTTCAGGGTATGCCCAGTTGTTGCTGCGCAATCGCTCGCTCGCTGAAGACACTCGCATGGATTTGGAACAGGTGCGGCAACAGGCCGATCGAGCGGGGCGGATTGTACGCAATTTGCTCATGTTCGCCCGTGAACATAAACCCGAACGCTCGGTAGTCCAGATCAACGATGTGATCCAAAGCGCGCTAGCGCTACAGGTCTATCAATTGCGGGTTGATAACATCAGTGTCCAACTCGAACTCGACCCGTCCTTACCCCTGACCATTGCCGATCCACACCAGTTGCAACAGGTCTTGCTCAACCTAATCACCAATGCGCGCCAAGCGATGGCTGAACGCGGCGCCGGCACGCTGACCATTCGCACCGCACTGCGCAACACGGGTGCTGAGCCGCAGATCGAGATTAGCGTCGCCGATAACGGTGTGGGCATCCCTGCGCAACACCTCGATAAGATCTTTAATCCCTTCTTTACGACCAAGCCAGTAGGGCAAGGCACCGGTTTGGGTCTCTCGATCTGCTATGGTATCATTCAAGAGCATCAGGGCCAGATTTGGGCCGAAAGCCGGGAAGGGGTTGGGACGACGATCTTTATTCGGCTGCCACTGGTCGAACCGCACGACGAGATTGACGAATCGCCATCGCCACCGCCAACGACTGAGAGCGGCCCTTGCCAACGGGTCTTGGTGGTTGATGACGAAGAGCCGGTGCGCCGTATGTTGCAGCGCCTACTCGGTGAACTCGGCCATCAGACCACCACCGTCGGCGATGTCGATGCCGCGTTGCAAGAGCTAGCTTCCCATCACTACGACTTGGTGATTACTGATCTCCGCATGCCGCAGAAAAGCGGGTTTGATTTGCGTGATGCTATCAGCCGCACCTACCCCCAATTAGCTGACCGGATCATCTTCATCAGCGGCGATACGCTGAGTTCGCTCAGACCCCAACAGAAAGAACAACTACACGGACGTTTGCTGACCAAACCCTTTTCTATCCCCCAATTGACCGAACTGTTGCGCAATCTTCCCCAGCAGCGAACGATCAATTCGTCTGAACGCCGTTAACGTATGCTATGGTAAGATCAATACCCGGTAGCATTGGAAGCCGGCAACGGGGCCGGCAACGAGCCATGGAACGAGCCATGGGTTGAATACCGGTACAGGAACGACCATGGACCCATTTATCGCCCAGTCCGTTGCCGCGATTGCGGCCGATACGGTCTCAGGCGCGGTAGAAATTGCCAAAAAATGCGCAGAAGTGTTGGCGCGTGCGGTGCGCAGCCGGCCTATGGCAGACCGAGCTGATGTGCAACGCGAGATTCTCACCGTCGGTAGAGCATTGATGCGCAGCCATCCGACCATGGCACCGTTAGTGAATTTGGTAAACGGTCTACTTTGGCGACTCGAAGAGACTCACGATAGTGAAACCGCGCAGCGATTGGTCGATGAAACTACCAACGATTTTCGCCGCCGACTGCATGTCCATGAAGCCGCTATTGCGGAGACCACGCTGCGTCTAATCAGCGAAGAAGCGCGCATCTTGACGATTGGGCGGAGTACAACGGTGCGGGCGGCCTTGCGCCACGCGCAGCGCGCCGGACGGAGGCCGCGCGTGATCTGCACCGAGAGTCGGCCGGCCGGCGAAGGCCGGATGCTGGCTGGCGAACTGGCGGCCAGCGGCATCCATACCACGCTCATTACCGATGCGTCGGCAGCCGCGCATGTGGCGCACTGCCATCTCGTGTTGGTCGGTGCCGACCTGATTAGTGGTGATGGGTTGATCAATCGGGTCGGCACCTATCCGCTAGCATTGGCAGCCCATGCCACCGGCGTCCCGATGTACACGCTCTGCTCGAGTGAAAAGCTGTTACCGCCGGGGTACCGCTTACCGTCGCAACAACCGCTACCGCCCAACCAGCTTTGGCCGGAAGCGCCACCGGGGATCACGGTGCAAACCGCTTACTCTGATCGCACACCGCTCGATCTACTGACCGGGATTATTTCCGAGCGCGGCATTTCGCCGCCGGTTGGGATCGAAGCATGGTTGGCTGCCACCCATCTCCATCCGTTGCTGCGCGCCGATATGGATGAGGCCGGTTAACGCTGCGCAAGCTGGCGATAGAGGGCCAGCGTCTGCGTTGCAGCGGCGTGCCACGAAAACCGCGCAGCCTGTAGCGGCCCGCGCCGGCGTAGCTCAGCGCGGGTTTGTTCGTCATGCCAAAGCTGTTCAATTAGATCAGCCCATGCCGCCGGATCAAGCGGCGGCGCCAGCCATGCGGCATCGCCGACCACTTCTGGGAGACTGCTCGTATCGGCCACAATGGCCGGCGCGCCACACGCCAACGCTTCCAGCGCCGGCAAGCCAAAGCCTTCGTACCGTGACGGATTAAGGTAGATGCGGCAGGCAGCGTAGAGCCAGCGCAGATCGTCGCCGCCGACAAAGCCGATGCGCGTGACCTGATCGCCAAGCCCAAGCTCGCCGATCAGCGCCAAGATCGGCTCGTCGAGCCAGCCGCGCGCGCCGGCCAGTACCAACCGGTAGCCGGCCGCTGGCCGCCGGTCGCAACAGATCCGCAAGGCACGCAACAACGTCGGAATGTTCTTGCGTGGTTCGATCGTACTCACGAAGAGCAAAAAGCTATCGGCGGCCAACGTCTGGCCGTCGATCACGCGCGTCGCGCCGGGAGAAAGGGGCAGCGGGCGAAAATGGGCATCGGCTGCCTCGTAGATCACGGTGATCCGTTCCGGCGGCACCCCCAGCCGTTCAACAATATCGTCGCGCGTCGCCTGTGACACTGCAATTATTGCTTCGGCGCTGGCTGCCGCCTGATAGATCTGGCCATAGTACCGGCGAGCCGCTTGGTCAAGAATATCGGGAAAATAGAGAAAGGCGAGATCGTGAATAGTAATCACCGCCGGGCACGGGCGCACCAATGGTGGAATGAAATCAGGGCTGTGCAGCACGGTGGGCCGGCGCAGCCACACTTCGAGCGGCAGACTGGCTTGCTCGAAGCGGTGATGGGGCGGGGTCAGCAGCCGACTGCGCCGCAAGCCGGGTGCTAGCGGCGACCGGGCACGCACATGTTCGAGCAGGAGCAGCTCTTCACCGGCAGTCAGTAAGGGTGCCATTGCCGTCGTCAGACTACGGGTGTAGTGGGCGATTCCCCCTTGCCGGTACGCATTGAGGCGAGCGTCGATGGCAAAACGGATCATAGAGCCTTCACCGGCGCACAACCATCAGATATCGATTTCTAAGCCATCATACGCAAAGGTCACACCGGGCGGCAAGCTGTAATCGGCCCGATAATCGACGGTATGAGTCATATGCACCAAAAAGGTACGCGGTGCGCCAACCAATTGCGCGACTTCACCTGCCTCGGCAATCGAGAGATGGGTCGGATGCGGCTCGACGCGCAACGCATTGAGCACTAGCACCTGCACCCCGCGCAACTGCTCGATCGCTGCTGGCGGCACAGCGCTCGCATCAGTCACGTAGCCAAGGGGGCCAATCCGGTAGGCAGTGATCGTCCACGTGCCATGGGGCACAGCAATCGGCACAATCGCCAGCGGGCCAACGTGAAACGGCGCCTCAACAGCACACAACGTAATCGCCGGACGTGACGAACCGGTGGAGGTCTCGTCAAACGCGTAGGCAAAGCGTTGGCGCACATCGGCTAAGGTTTGCGGGCTGCCATAGATAGGCATTGCCCCCTGCCGTAAACAAAACGGGCGCAAATCATCGAGGCCGGCCACATGATCGAAATGGGCATGGGTCAACAACACGGCATCGATCCGGCGCAAACCGGCAGCAATAGCTTGAGTACGAAAATCAGGCCCAGCATCAATCAACAAAGCTATACCATGACTCCGCACAAGGGCTGACGTGCGCAGACGATGGTGGCGAGGATCAGGCGAGGTACAAATCGGGCAATCGCAGCCAATGACGGGAACTCCCATCGATGTACCGGTGCCAAGAAAGCGCAACTGCATATCGCCCGCATCAAGATGAATACATGATGAATCCGATCTTACAACGGCATTATAACATGGCTGCTCGACGCGCGCCCCACACCGAGTACCATCGCTTTAGCACCGGTCATAAGGCCATTGCTCTTCTGTCGTATCATGAATATTGGTATGCAACCGTATCGTATATAAATAAACTGTTACCCATTTGCCATCAAAAATGCATTCGCAACAACCGTAACCTGCTTTATACTATTGTTAAGCGACGTGGATCGTGCTAACCTTTCATGCCGCGAGGATTTGTACGTAGCGGCTTTTTCAGCGAAACTCGTAGAGAAGCAATGACGTGATCACAATGCCGTTCGCTGACCGGCCGCACTCATCACCGCAGGTTGAACACCATGCGCCGGCTGATTGGCGAGCTGCGAACGCAGCTTAAGTACCAAATTATCGGCCCCTTCCTCATCCTTGCGATTGTCGTCGCAGTGGTTGGGCTGTCGGTCGTCGCGTTTTTCCTTGCCCGTCAGCAACAAGATCGCTTTGACAACGAGCTTGCCGCCGCCACTCGAACGGTGAGCGACACCTTCTTCGCCCAAGAGCAAGCCAATCTTGACTTTTTGCGCGAAGTCGCCTTTGCCCAACGTAATGACAGCATTGGCGCGCCTGCCGTCGCTGACGCTTTTCGCGAAAATAACAGCGAAGGGTTGCGGATCGCCCTCGAACCGTTCTTCCTCCAAGGCACCCGGCGCAGTGACGTGCGCCTCGACCGATTGATCGCTTTTGGCCGCGACGGGCGCACGATTGCCGACTTCGAGCGCCCGCCACTCGCCACCGATAGCTCGTATATCACCCATGCCTCATTCGATCTGAGCAGCGCATGGTTTACTGCTAAAATCCTCAACGGCGAAGCTGACTCACGCGGCGATAAATACGCTGGCTTGATCCGGTTTAGCAACACCCAAACCCTCTACCTCGCCACTATTGCGCCGGTGCGGCTGGGGAATGACGTCGTGGGCGGCTTGATTGTTGCCATCCGGCTTGATAACCTCCTCAACACCATCGTCCAGCAGGCCCGGCTCGATGGGCTGGTACTGTACGACCTTGACGGCAAGGTGATCGCGAGTTCTTTTGGCAGTCTTGGGCAAACCCCTACCCTGACCGCCGATCTGCTGGCGAAGGTTAAAGCCAATCCCGATCCGTTCGGGCAATCACTCTTTACGGTGGAGCAGATCAACGGCACCGAGTACCAGTTTGCGTATGTGCCTTTCACCATTCGCGGCGGGCGAGCGGGTATTCTGGCGACGGTGCGAACGCGCGAAGAAGTGTTGGCAACGTGGAGTAACATAAGCCCGCTCCTCGCCCTGATTACCTTTGGCTTAGGTTTTGGGATCGCAGTGCTTGGCTTATGGGTGGCGCGGCGCATTACCCGCCCGCTCGAAGAGTTGGCTGAAACGGCAAATGCAGTCGTCAGCGGCGACCTGCAACGGCGCGCGCAGGTCAGTACGCAGAATGAGATCGGGGTGCTGGCGCAGAATTTCAACCGCATGACCGAGTACCTGATCGAGCTGTTGGCACAAGTGCGCACCGAAGCCAGTCAGCGCGCCGCCATTGTCGAAAGCATTACCGATGGCATCATCTTTACCGATGTTCACGGTGAGATTCGCTCGATCAATCGCGCCACCCGCCGATTGCTGGGCATTAGCGAAGAAGCTCCGATGCCCAAGCGCCTGAGCGATCTTCCGCTCGAACCCCTGCAAGAGGGTATTCCCGGTTTTGGTGACCAACGCGCTCAAGATCTCTATGCGCTCGGTAATTATTTTGTTCGGCTTTCAATCGCTGAAGTGCGCGAAGAGAATGGTGAATTGCTCGGCTATGTCGCCGTGCTCCAAGATCTCACAGAGGAGGTGATGGTCGACCGGGCGAAGACCAATTTCATTGGAACGATTTCACACGAGTTGCGTACACCTTTGACGGTGATTCGAGGCAACGCTGATCTCCTGATACGCGGGTTGGCCGGCCCGCTCGACGATGAGCAGAAGACCTTTGTTGAAGCGATCCGGTTGCATGCGAACAACATGACCACCTTGATCAGCAATGTGATTACGATTGCCAACCTCGACTCCGGTTCGCTCAAATCAACCCTTGAACCGATCGAAGTGCAACGCCCGATCGAAGATGCGATCTGGCAGGTGCAAGCCCAGATCAAAGCCAAAGGGTTGCAACTCGAGATCGAGATTCCGAAGAAGCTGCCTGCTGTGCTAGCCGATTTCGATCATGTGCGCACTATTATGACCCAATTGCTCGACAATGCCCGTCGCTATACCAATGCAGGTACCATCACGATTCGCGTCATTCCACAACCTGATGTGATGCGGATTGAAGTGCGCGATACCGGTCGCGGCATTCCGCCCCATATGCACGATCAGATCTTCGAGCGCTTCATTCGAGGGGAAGGCATTAGTGAAGGCATTAATTCCAGCGAACGCGGCATTGGGCTTGGATTAGCGATTTGCAAGCAATTGGTCGAGCGCTTGGGCGGAACGATCGGTGTCGAGAGCGCACCGGGGCAGGGTAGTACGTTCTTCTTTACATTACGTTACGCCAATGATACCGCCAGCCCTGAAAAACCAGCAACCCGCGTGGAATCGGCTGCTTGACGGACGCCAGTTCCGGCGTCCATTGCCATGGCTGATCCTTGCCTCGTTGTTGCTGTTGCTCCTTTTGATCTCCTGCGTCATTAGCCTGATGATCAATCAGGTGGCGCCGCGCATGGAGTGGTTTAGCGGCGACGTGAGCAACAGCGGGCGGGTAGATTATAGTCTGTGGAGCGGCGGCCCCCAATTACCGCCGCTTAATCCCGAAGCGATTGCTTCACCCAACGAAGAACCGACCCCCATCACCACCCCCGGTACCGAACCAGAACCGGAAGTGCCGGTGGCAGTGATTGAGGTGCCAACTGCAACGCCGACCAGTACGCCGACCGTAACTCCGACTGCAACGCCGACTGCAACGCCGACCAGCACGCCGACCGTAACCCCGACTGCAACGCCGACTGCAACGCCGACCAGCACGCCAACCCGGACGACCCTCCCGACCCGGACGGCCTTCCCGACCCGGACGGCCACCCCAATCGTAACGACAACGACGGCGACAACACCGTCGCCGCCACCACCGCCACCACCGCCACCATCGACAAATACCCCAACGGCGACGAACACTCCAACGGCGACACCTACCCGCACGGCTACACCGTCGCCAACCAATACCCCTGTCCACACGGCCACACCTACCCGCACGGCCACGCCTACCCGCACGGCCACGCCAACGCCGACAAATACGCCAACACCTCGACCCGGCGAGTCGATCTTTTTCTTCACAAATGCGAACCTCAGTGTCAATGAGAATGCCGGCGTTTTGACGGTAACGGTGCGCCTCCGTACACCGGCTGAACAGATGGTGCGTGTGCGGTACGAGACAGTGGCCGGTAGCGCCTTGCCCGGTGTCGATTACATCGCTGCAAGCGGGCAATTAACCTTTGCCGTCGGTGAACAGCAAAAGACATTTACCGTTGTGATCATTGCCGATGATCTCTACGAGCCGGCTGAGACGTTTACGCTGCGCTTGCTCAACCCAGAGAACGGTTTTATCGGTATACCCAACACGGCGACGGTGACGATTATTGATACCAGCCCGCCGCCGGAGATCAGCTTCGATAGCGCTGTCAGCATTGCGGATGAAGCGGCTGGCTTGGTTGCGGTGACGGTGCGGCTTAATCGTGTTTCGGCTGTCGATGCCCGCGTGTCGTATACCGTCACTGGCACGGCTTCCTTTGCCGATCACGGCCTCCGTGACGGGACGATTGTGTTCCCAGCCGGGACGCGCGCGGCGCGGTTGCTGATCCCCATTGTTGATGACCCAGAAGCCGAGAATGATGAAACGGTCGTTATCACCTTGAGCTCGCCGGTTGACGCAACGCTTGGCTCGCCACGCACCCATACGCTGACAATTCAGGATAACGATCAAGCCGGCATTGTCCTACAGCCGTCCCTTGTCGATGTGGCTGAAAGCGGGCCAGACGGCGCCTATACTATCCGCCTGAATAGCCGGCCAACTGCGCCCGTCACCATCACGCTGAGCGGTGTACAGGTGATGACAGATCCAGCGATCCTGACATTTACGCCGGCTAATTGGTCTACGCCGCAGACCGTGATTGTGCAAGCGATTGATGATCAGGTCGCCGAACCAACGCCACATCCCGGTTCGGTGTCACATACTTCAACTAGCGCCGATCCGTTTTATCAAGGCTTGAGCCTTCCCACCTTGGCCGTCCGCATTGCCGATAACGATACGGCAGGGATTATCACGTTGCCCTTTAGTTTGACGGTCGCTGAAGGCGGCCCAGCAGTGAATTATCAAGTGAGGTTGGCAACCCAGCCGACGGCAAATGTGGTGCTTGCGGTTACCCCCTCTAATCAGGTGTTGCTTAATGGGCAGCCGATCCCAGCGCCGATCACGCTAACCTTCACCCCTGCCGATTGGAATGTGCCGCAAACGGTCAGTGTCTTGGCGATTGACGACCAAATTGATGAAGGCATTAGTGAAGTTGTCCAGATCGCACATACCGCCAGCAGCACCGAACCGTTCTACAACGGTCTGACGGCAAATGTTGCGGTGACGGTGATTGATAACGATTTGGCCGGGATCGTGTTGGCGCCCAGCAACCTCACGCTGAACGAAGACGAAACCGGCACGTATACGGTGCGGCTCAATAGCCAACCGGTAGCGGCGGTGACGGTGCAGCTAACACCGGAAATTGTCGCGCCGATCTCGCCGCTCGTTCCTAGCACCGGCCAACTGCTGCTCAATGGCCAGCCGACCCTCACCCTCACCTTTACGCCGGCCAACTGGAACACGCCGCAGACGGTTAGCGTACAGGTCATTGACGATCAGATCGATGAAACTCTCGATCCCGCCACTACATACCTTGTTCATGTGCGCCACACCGCCAGTAGCGCCGGCGACGCGATCTATAATGCACTGCCGCCGGTGTTGTTGCCGGTGACGATTGTCGAGAATGATGTTGCCACGCTGATCCTCACCCCCGCCAGCCTGACTGTGGCCGAGGGCGGCCCGGCAGTGACCTACACCGCTCGCCTCGCCACCCGACCACTGGCTAACGTCACCGTGACCATCACGCCCGAAATCGTCAACGCTGTCTCGCCGCTCGTTCCTAGCACCGGCCAACTGCTGCTCAACGGCCAGCCGACCCTCACCCTCACCTTTACGCCGGCCAACTGGAACACGCCGCAGACCGTCAGCGTGCGGGCGATTGACGATAACACCGTCGAGTCTCT